>CAIYSA010000303.1 GCA_903928655.1 uncultured Bacteroidota bacterium | reverse complement strand
CAATTTTATTAATCCAATTATTTTCAAGTGAATGTATAGTAAATATTATGCCAATTCTTAACATTAACCTAAAACCATTCATTAACAATAGTTTATGCTTTTTAAGAATATGGTTAATGGTATTTAAACGCCTTATTATTCCAAAAAATAGAAAATATTTCCAATTTTTGAAAAATACAATGAGGTAAGATAGAGTTTGTTTACATTAATATTGCATTTATACCAATCTATGGTGAATGTAATGACGAGTTTAGTGGAAAATAGAATTTAAATCTTGATGTTTTGTTAACCCTAGTTTTTGACGAATAGTTGAGGCTAATATATTTATAGCAACCATATTTTCTCCACCTAAAGGAACTATAATATCAGCAAAACGTTTGGTAGGTTCAATAAATTGTTCGTGCATTGGTTTAACGGTTTCTAAATACCGATCAAGGGTTTGTTCAATATTTCTTCCACGCTCAATGGTATCGCGTTTTATAACGCGCAACAAACGTTCATCTGCTGGTGCATCCACAAAAACTTTTATGTTGCAAATATTACGAACGCGTTCATCTGTAAATAATAAAATACCTTCTACTAAAATCACATCTTTGCTTTCAATAGGAATGGTTTCATCGGAGCGCGTGCACGTAATGTAGGAATAAATGGGTTTTTCGATGGCATTCCCTTTTTTTAATTCATTAATATGATTCAATAATAAATCAAATTCAATGGCATCCGGATGATCAAAATTAATGCTTTTTCGGGCTTCAACAGAAATATTAGAGCTGTCTTTGTAATACGAATCTTGAGACAAAATAGCAACATGGTTTGCAGGCAATATGTCCAATATTTTATTGACAACAGTCGTTTTTCCCGAACCCGTTCCACCACATATACCAATAATTAACATATTTATTTTTTATAAATGAATAGGGTAAAAATAGTAATTAAGTTTCAATAATGAGATATGAAAATATTTATGAATAAATAAAAGTCCGTTGATAATTACTCAAAGTAAATATCAACGGACCAATAATTTTAATTGTATTAAAAAATATTTTTGTATAAATTAATTAAATATTACCGAAAACTGAATTGTCAGATTTTAGTTAATCTCGCTTGAAGGACTTTTGGTCACCTCTACCTTTAAGATAATTAATGTTCATGTAATTTTTAATTGGTTGTGTTTTTGATGAACCTAATACAATGAAACACTTATCATCTCCAAACTCACCTCCAATTAATTTGTAAGCTTATTTAATGAGAAGTCTTGTAGTTTTCTTTTGCACAATCCTTATCAACTGATGCTTTTCCAGGGTATGCATCACGACATTTTTTCCATTTATCAAATTTTTCCTTTGACCATCCCCAAGTATCTGCCATCATTTTATCATCTGTATCGTCTTTGCCATACCAATTCATTTGAGGGCCTTCATAAATTAAATCGACACAATCACAAGCTTTTGGTTTATTAGCTGAGCCTGAGCCACCAGCATTAGCAATAAATAAAAGTGCTATTACGCCTGTAACAATCCAACGTGTTTTTTTTGTCCATAAATTATTTTTCCACATAAAATATAATCCAACAGGAAAAAAGAAGATTAGTAGAATGATAATTAATTTAGGTTTTTGATGCCATTTTAATTCAGTTTGGTTTTCCATTTTAAACAATTTTTTTAATTTTCCTACTCTAACGTCTTTTCGGATTACGACCCCCGAATTAACCTTTCGGGATAGGTATTTTATTAATTGTATTTAAGTTGGCTACATTGAAATTTAAATTGTTTGTTTTAATTTTCAACGGAGATAATTCGACTCTTGTGAACAAATCCAGTTTTCTCATTAAATTCTATTTCCCACCAATCACCTTTTTTTGAAAGTACCTTAAATTCCTCTCCTTCATTTATTTTAAAAAGTATTTTAGATGTACTATTTTTTTCTTCCCGAACATTAGTATATCCGTCAGGGTCATTAATCGTAAAAATTTCTTGATCATCTTCTGATTTATTGATTACATTTTCTTTAGAAATTTTATTTAAGTTTTTAATTATATTATTACTTTCCCAAGTTAATGTTTGCCATTGTCCTGTTGCATTGGTTTGATATGTTCTACTTAATATTATATTATTTTTACGCCATTTGAATGTACAGTAAATTTTCCCATCTTCTTTGTTTTTGCATTCACCAGTAATTAAGGAGTCCCCTTTATTATTTATATTAACTAATGTTACGTCTAGTAAATCTATTTCATGAAAACTATCTTCAGCTTTAAGATTTATTTTATCCTTTGATATAATATTAATTTGTGTCGTAATAAGCACAAAATCCATATAGCCGTAATCTTTAATTAAAATTAATATTTTTCCTTGACCTTGATAATCACCTTTAATTAAATTAATTGAATAAACTCCTACAATACTGTCAAGAACATTCTTAATAGTTATTATTTTTTCATCTATGTTATTTTTTATTTTTTTTATTTTTTTATCGCGACTTATAACTTTTAAAGAATCATTTATTGTTTTTATATCTGCGTAATAGGTGTCAATTAATCCACGAGTTATGTTTTTATTATTTGTAAATTCTATTTTTAAGTTATTTATATTTTCAATTAATTGGTCTGCCTTTTTTTCGTTTTTACTTTTACAAGATATAATCGAAAAAGTAATTATTAGGTAAGTTAAATATTTCATAGTTTTTTATT
>CAIYSA010000302.1 GCA_903928655.1 uncultured Bacteroidota bacterium | reverse complement strand
TTGCATCAGTGTTTTTGGTGATATTATTGTTAGACGCTACTCCTTCTGTAATATTAGGATTAATAGAAATTGTTTGGCCTTGCGATTTCGCTTTTTCGAGTCCTTCATTTAAATTTATTCGGACTCCGTTAAAATAAGCAACAACAAATGCATCTTTATAACCTGTATTTCTTAAATAATTTTTTACACTGAGTGCATTATCATATTTATTAAAATTACCTGCCATATATCTCAAATAACCACTAGGTGTGGTTTGAGCAATTATTGGAGAAATACCACTAAATGTTCCGTTTGGTAATGCTTGTTTAAATGCTCCAATTTGAACTTTAAAAATAAGACCATCCTCAATTTTAGTATCAATTGGAATTGGATTACTAGTATTATATGAAGTTTCATTTTTTGAATCAAAACCTTCAATCTTTAAGTCAACAAAGTTTGTATTTGATGTTGGTTTGGTTTTAGCATTAATATTAGTTTCACTTTTTTCATTAATATAAGTATTAGAAACGGTCGATGAATTATCTGTTATTTGATTCAATAAATTAATTGCTTTTTTTTCTATTGTATTAACTTCAAACATTAATTCTTTTGCTTTTGTGATATCGCTAGTTTTATTTACTTGTGCTAATAAATCTCTACTTTCTTTGTAGAGAGATTGAGCAGTTGTTTTTAATTCTAACTTATTAGGAGGCAGATTTCTAGGAATACTAATTAATTTATTTTTATAATCACTTTCATTTACTTTAGATAATGTTTTTAAATCCTTAATAATTTGCTGATTATAAACTTCAATTTTCTTTTCCTCTTCTGTTACTATTGGTTTTGGTTCTATAGTTTCGATTGGTTTAATGAGTTTATTATTTAAAAAATATTTTGCATAAATATTTAGTAAGTTTTCTTGTTTAACAAGAGCAATATTTTCATTTTCTTCGGCACTAGTATATCTACCTAATTTAGAACTATTAGTTGGATAAAAAGAAGCCTCTTGGCGAATACCCTTTGCTTTATTGAAATAAATAGTTGCTTCATTTATTTGCATATCTACAATATCAAGCTCACTAATTTTGATACCACTTGCTACTTTTTGAAGTTCAGCTAATTTTTTTTGATTTAAATCAAACATTTCCGAATTCATTATCTTTTGCTTTTCGGCTGCGTCAACTTTAAGTGCAAGAGCTTCGGACTCCAGTGCTAATGCTTTATTTAAATCTATTTCACTTTCTGTTGGCGTTTTATTTACAGCCGATTGCCTAAGTTGAAAAGCCTCGTCATTTAGTTTTTCGGATTCAGAAAAAATTCCTTTGATAGTTTGTTGATTTATTCCACTAGGTAAATTAATATTTTCATTTCCTTTTTTATCAACAATTGAAGTATCTGAATTTGTATTAATTTGATTTCCTGAACCATCTATATTATTATTTGAATTTACAATTGGTTGATTTTCATTTTTAAGTGAAGGGGCTTCTTTTGATAATAATTGTAAACTTTTTTCTTGTTTTAATAATCCTTCAAATTCTTTTCCTTCGGCATTTTTTAAGCCAACAAGTTTAAGTGAATCCGAATTATTGCTATTAGCTTCAATTCTTAATTTTTCAGCTTCTTTAAAAAACAATTGTGCATCATCACTTAACTTATTGGCTTGAGTAATATTTTCATTTGTTTTACCAACTGTTAATTTTTGAAGATTTTCAATCTCTTTTGTATTGGTATCAAAAGTTGATTTGTTATTTTTCTCAACAAAAGTTGCTGCTTCAGTTTTTTTATTGATTGAAAGTTTTTCGTTTTCAATTGCTTGTTTTATTAAATTTTCATTTTCAATTCCTGTTTTTGTTTCCGCTTCTTTTCTTTGCTCAATCGCTTTACTGGATAATAAATCAGCTTCTCTTAACAAACTATTTACTGAACTTGTTTCATTTTGAATAGTTGGCTCAACTGAATTTGTATTTACAGCTGTATTATTTAAATTAGGATTAATAGTGTTATTTACAATTGTTTTTGAATCAAGTTCTTTTAGTTTATTCGAATTAGAAACAATTGTTTTATCATTATCTGATTTCAACTTTTCTAATGATTTAATTTCTTCGGTTAAACGTTTCTTTTCAATATCATTTGTTGCTTTTCCTAATGCCTCTCTTTCAATTATTGTTAAACTTTCAATGTCATCATTGTAATTTTTAAGAGCAGAGTTTTGAGTATTTATTTCGTCTTTATTTATTGGCGTTGAATTTACTGTTTCCGCATATTTTTGAGTTAACTTATTATACGTAATTTTTGAGATTTCGGGTTTTGAATTAGTTGTTGTAGTATTTGATTCAACAGCACCTTCAGTATAATTAGAATTTTCATTTTGAGTAGCAACAACATTATTTGTTTTTTCATTTAGCATTTTGGCTGCAACTTCAATTTCTTTTTTAATACCATCAACTTCATTCTTTAACTTATCAATTTTTAAATTATTCGTTTCAAGGTCTTTATTTTTAAGATCAATTTCAGTTTTAAGATCTTTGATTTGAGATACAATATTTTCTTTTATTGATTTATCAGTTTCATTTGCTAAATCTGTTTCAAGTGAAGTGTTTTCGTTTTTTATATTTGTAATATCACGTAAAATGCTTTTAGTTTTATTTTCAGAATTTGTAAGTTCTACTTCTTTTAAAACAGATTCAGCTTTCAAAGATTCAAACAATTCGTCAGATTGATTTTTTTGTTTAGACAAATCATCTAATTCCTTTTGTATTTTTTCTAATTTAACTAATGCCTCTTTATTATTTTTATTTTTAGTAATTTCTTCTAGTTCACTAATATATTGGTTTGTTAAATCAGATTCCTTTTGTTTTAAGTTAGCATCAACCTCCAACCTTTTTGCCATATTAGTTGCTGTATTTGCAACATCTGTAGCAACATTTGCTTGAGCTTTTAAATTATTTGCTTTTTCAACTTCACTATTTTTTTTGTCAGTATCTTTAATCGAATTTGCTATTGCTAACTCATCATTTGCCTTTTTATCAAGTTCTACTGCTTCTGCTGTTTTTTGAGTAGCTAATCCAAATGCATCTTGCGCTTCTTGTTTTAATTTTTGAGCTTCATCACTGGCCTCTTTAGCATCTGTTTTTGCAATTGATAGCAATTGATCATTAGTGACATTTTTATTAGTATTAGTTTTTGGCGTATTATTATCCTCAGTAATAACAGGTTTAGTTGTACTAACAGAATTTATATTTTCATTTACAACATCACTTTGATTTTTTAATGCATTATTATAAGGTTCATTTTCATTAATTTCAAGTTTTGCTTTTCGTTCAATTAAATCAAG
>CAIYSA010000301.1 GCA_903928655.1 uncultured Bacteroidota bacterium | reverse complement strand
TTTGCAAATTGATATGCTCAAAATTGGCAGCATGGGCTTGATTAAACAAACTGTTTGCCGAAAAAGCACCTGCCATAAGGCCTAGGTGTTGGATAAAATTGCGACGGTTGGCCATAGTTGTAATTTGAATAACTAAGTTAACTAATTATAATATCTTTGAATTATAAATTTTTAAGTTGAAGCGCATCTCTTGTTCTATATTATTATTTTTAGCATTAAGTAGCCAGCTGGGTACCTATTTGGTATATGTTGTACAGCAAGAAATAAATAAGGAAAATATTGCACAGCAAATGGCACGCCAACTTCCAGAAGCAAATTTGGTTAAAATAAAAAATAGCCAAGAAATTAAGTGGGAAGAGAAAGGACGAGAGTTTTATTTACAAGGTACTTTTTATGATGTTGTTAAAACGGAAAAAATAAATGGGGTGACTTGGTATTTTTGTATCAATGATAAAATGCAAACAAAATTGTATAATCAATATGCTAAGACAATTCAGTCAGAGACGACGCATTTACCTAATCAAAAAGAAACCAAACATCATCTCAAATTTTCACTTTCATATTTTTTAGTAGACTCTTATTCGATTTTTACTTTTAAAGATACTAGGTCTAATACACCCGAATTCGTGTATCAAGATAAGTTAAGTAGTACTTTTGGAACTTTACTAGTACCTCCTCCGCAACAGATATAATTTTTTAAAATTATTAATTACCTGAATCAAAATGTATTCGGGTATGTATTTATTTAAATTAATTTATATCTTATGCAAATTAAATTTGTATTTATTGCTTTTATAGCTACATTTTTTTTATCAACGTCCAATGTTTTTGCACAATCAGACAGTACAAAAACGCTTTTACCCGAAGTGGTGATTTATGCTAATAAATTTCCAAAGCCTTTCAAAAATATTGTCCAAAAAGTCGACTTTATAAGTGATAAAAACACAATAAATCAACAAGCCAACACGGCTGATATTTTAACACAATCAGGTCATGTTTTTGTGCAAAAAAGTCAATCTGGTGGTGGAAGTCCAGTTATTCGTGGATTTGAGGCAAGTCGTGTATTATTAATGGTGGATGGTGTTAGATTAAACAATGCCATTTTCAGAGCAGGTCATTTACAAAATATCATTACGGTGGACAATATGATATTAGATAGAGTGGAAGTTATTTATGGACCTTCCTCTACATTATATGGAAGCGATGCCTTAGGAGGCGTTGTCCAACTTTTCACAAAAAATCCATTACTTGCAAGTAATCAAAATTGGAAAATTAATTCTAATTTATTACAGCGTTACGCTTCTGGTCAAAATGAAAATAGAACTCATTTTGATTTTAATATAGCTAATAATAAATGGGCCTATTTAACCTCATTTACTTATGGTAGTTTTGGTGATATGCGACAAGGTGCAAATAGATCATCTGCATTTCCAGATTTTGGTAAACGCTCGTTTTTTGTTGTGAGAGAATCTGGCGCAGATGTGATAAAAATTAATGACGATGCAAATGTTCAAAAATTAAGTGGGTATAATCAATATGATTTTTTACAAAAAGTGTTATATAAACCAAATGAAAATTCAGAACACTTATTAAATATTCAACTTTCTAATTCATCTAATATTAACAGGTATGATCGTTTAACAGAAAAAAGTAATGGTTTGCCAGTATATGCCGAATGGTATTATGGCCCTCAATTAAGAAATTTCATTTCCTATAAGTATACTGCCACAAAATTGTCTGGTTATTTTAGTGATTTAATGTTAACGACCAACTTTCAAGATATTGAGGAAAGTAGAATTTCTCGAAAATATAATTTGACGTCTAAGGATTTTCGTTTTGAAAGAGTAAATGTATTTGGAGTTAATGCGGATTTCTTACATAAACAATCTAATGGTGATATTCATTTAGGGATAGAGACATATACCAATTTTGTAAGGTCAACAGCAGAGCGTCTTAATATTCAAACAAATGTGTTGAGTAGAATTACCACAAGATACAGTGACGGCCCAACTAAAATGAGTTATAATGCATTGTATTTTCAACAAACTAAATTGTTAGATAATCATTGGGTATTAAATGATGGGATTAGATTTAACTTGGTTCAATTAGATGCACGTTTTGCTGATACTACATTAATGCATTTTCCTTTCAACAAAGCATTACAAAATAATGCAGCCATTACAGGTAATCTTGGGGTAGCGTATAATGGAGAAAATGGCTATCGCGCTACTTTAGGCATCAATAGTGGATTTAGATCACCTAATGTGGATGATTTAACGAAAGTGTTTGATACAAAAACGGGATACGTGGTGGTGCCTAATAAGGACTTAAAACCAGAATACACGTATAACGCTGAATTGAATTTGTCTCATTCTGGAAGTATAGCAAGCTGGGGTGCTTCTATTTTTTATACCTGGTTCAATAATGCGATAGTCGTTAGTAAGTATAATTGGAATGGACAAGATAATATAATGTACCAAAATGTTTTAAGTGCAGTGTATGCGCCACAAAACCAAGCCAATGCTCAATTATATGGCTTCAATGTCAATGGCAAAATAAAATTACCTTTTAATACTGTATTACAAGGAACATATACTTATACGAAGGGTACTTATAAAAGTGCGAATGTATCGATGCCATTAGATCATATTCCCCCCGCATATGGTCGTGTTGGTTTAAAAAAGGGAGATGATAAATTTAATGTAGAAGGTTTTGTATTATTTAATGGCTGGAAACATATCGCCGATTACAATTTAAATGGGGAAGACAATGAAATATATGCTACTCCAGATGGGATGCCTAGTTGGATGACTATTAATATTTCTAGCTTTTATCAACCTTCTAAAAAATTAAGCCTAGGCTTGCAAATTGAAAATATCACAGATCAAAACTATAGATATTTTGCAAGCGGAATTTCAGCAGTAGGACGAAACTTTATTTTAAGTGCTAGATTTTCGTTTTAATTGAGAAACCTATATCATTGAATAACATAAAAAAGGGGCGCTTATTCGGCGCCCCTTTTTTATGAGTTCTTATTTTATTATATTTTAGGCAAGCTGTAACCGTTGTGGTAAGGCTTGGTAAAATAGGCT
>CAIYSA010000300.1 GCA_903928655.1 uncultured Bacteroidota bacterium | reverse complement strand
CTTGTTGCTGTTTTTTTTATGTATCTCTTTTGCTCAAACAAAATCAAAAGTAATTAAAACCAAACAGGAAAAGTACATTAAAGTCAATCATGCTAATAGATTATTATTTGATAAAACATCAGGAAGCGAAGCGCAAAGATTAATTGGTGCTGTGGAATGTGAGCATGACGGAGCCAAAATGTTTTGCGACAGCGCATATCTTTATAATAATAAAAAATTGGACGCTTTCGGCCATATTTCAATAATAAAAGGAGATAGTATTTTCGTTTACGGAGATTCGCTGAGCTATGACGCTAATACCAAACTTGCAAATTTGAAAGGAAATGTTCGTTGCATTGAAAAAGATATGATTCTAACTACAACAATTTTGGTTTATGATATGGCAAAATCAGTGGCAAGTTATTATAATGGAGGTGTAATTGTGAATAAGGAAAACACCTTGACTAGTAAAAATGGCCATTATTATTCTGCGTCAAAAGACTTGTCATTTCATTATGATGTAGTTTTAACAAATCCAGATTATAAGATGCGAAGTGATACATTAAGGTATAATACAGTAAACAAAACTGCCTATTTTATTGGTCCTACTATTATTACAAGCAAAGAGAATTATATATATTGTGAAAATGGTTGGTATGACACAGATAAAGAAATATCTCGGTTTAGTAAAAATGCATTAATAAATTCTAAAGATCAAAAATTATATGGTGATAGCATTTTTTATGATAGAAAAAAAGGATATGGATGTGCGATAAAAAATATTCGAATTATTGACACAACAAATAAGTCTATTATTACAGGTAATTTTGCTGAGCATTTTGAAAAAACAAATAGATCTATCGTTTCAGGAAGAGCCATTTATGGAAAAAGAATTGAAAATGACACCTTGTTTTTATGTGCAGACACATTAAATTATAATAAACCAGATAGTTTACATTCATTTATTAAAGCATTTCGAAATGTGAAAATATATAAATCAGATTTGCAAGGCATCTGCGATTCATTAGGGTATTCTTTGCACGATTCCTTATTAAAACTATATAATTCACCTGTATTATGGACAAACAATGGGCAAGTAACAGCAAAACAAATTAATGTTACTGCTGGCGAAAGAGGCGTTAGTTTTTTCGAATTAAATATTAACGCTGTTTTAATTCAGAAATCTGATAGTTTAGATGAAAATAAATTTAATCAAATTTCAGGCAAACGTATCGAAGGTTTTTTTGCAAATGATACTATTAGAAAATTGAACGTAAACGGGAATGCGCAAATTATTTATTACGTTAAGCAAAAAGGTAAGTATACAGGTGTAAATAAAACCATTTGCAGTAATCTTTCTGTTTGGTTTAATTCAGAAGGTGTAAATAAGGCAACTTTTAGAAATAAACCTGAATCGATCGTTTATCCTTTAATTGAAATTGATGATAAAGAAATGAGAATAAAGAATTTTGTTTGGCTTGAAAATAAAAGACCTAAAAATAAAGCTGATTTATTGTTAGGTAAGAAATAAGGATAAATTTAAATTATCTATTCATCAAAATAGATATTATAAAATTAATGCTATTAATGGGTTAAATCAATTTTAACTAAATTTCCGTATCTTCGTAAAGATATGAAAACTACTTTTTTTATTTTTTTATTTTTGCCATTTTTATTTTTTAGTCAAGAAAATAAAAGTGGAGCATTTAATTTATTAATAAATGCTGGCGTTTCTCCTGCTCAAATTCATGGCGATGCTTATAGTGGCTATCATAAAATTGGATTTATTGGTGGCGTTGGAGTTGAATCTGTTTTTTCTGAAAAGGCAAAAATGAGTTTATCTTTTTTGTTTATTCAAAAAGGTGCCCAAAAAAATCAAAATCCTCAAAAAAATGATTTCACTTCTTATTATTTAAATTTGAATTATATTGAAGTGCCATTATTATTAACTTATACGTCTAATAAAAAATATATTTTTGACATTGGCGGTGATCCGGTATAATTGCCTGGAATATAAATCCCCATCGTTACTCACTCGATCAGTGAGTCGTCGGAATCAGAGTTAACGGACTTTCGTTTTATACAATTAACGTTTTCAAAGTTCGAAAGTTTGAAAAGGATTCCATCGCCGAAAAAATGGTCGAACATAGTCCTGGAAATTTGAGGCCTGTGCGAAGTCGGATCCCGGCAATCGGTTCCTTTTAGCCGCATGGAGCATCTGGATTAATTTTCAACCGATTTATTACATCTCACTGCCAGCAATCTGTCTGGCCAGATACTGGAAACGTAGTCAAGATTTGACTTTCTCAGAGTTTTCTCCTTCGGATGAAAGTAATCGTTTGGCATTTAGAATAATCAGAGCCGAGTAAAAGCATCGGCTCGGATACTATAATCTAGTATCCGAGTCGATCCGAGTCGATATGACTCGGAAAAGTAAGTATTTTCCATCTGGATTAAGTAGTTTCCATCTACCAAAAAAGGCACCCTGGCAGGAAT
>CAIYSA010000299.1 GCA_903928655.1 uncultured Bacteroidota bacterium | reverse complement strand
GATACAATGGAATAAAATTTATCACAATAATTCTAATGTATGGGAAAATTCACCATTTAAGAATGTAAAAAATGGAGAATACATGTATTTCGTACATTCTTTTTATGCAATACCTGAAGATGATAATCTAATCCTTTCTTATACTAGATATGGAGATATTAAATATGCTTCAGCGGTAATTAAAGATAACATAATTGGTATTCAATTCCATCCTGAAAAGAGTGCTAAAGAAGGTATAAAAATCTACCAAGAATGGGTAAAATTTATAAATAAATTTAATTAAATATGAAACTTGTAACCAAATATGGATTACCTCCAAACGTAATCTTTTGTAGCAAATGCCTAATGAGTAATCAAAGACCTGTGTCTGCAACTGAATTTAAACATAATATTAATAGTAAGAAATTAACTATGGCCTTTGATGAAAAAGGTGTATGTGATGCTTGCAGAGCAAATGAAAAAAAGAATGAGATTGATTGGTATGAACGAGAAAAAGAATTAATAAAATTACTTGATAAACATAGAAGTAAAGATGGGTCATATGATTGTTTAGTTCCAGGTAGCGGAGGTAAGGATAGCGCATATCAAGCTCATGTCCTTAAATATAAATATGGAATGAATCCCTTGACTTATACTTGGCCACCAATATTATATACAGAATATGGGTATATTAACTGGAAGAATTGGATAGAAGTTGGTGGGTTTGATAACGTAACGTTTAAGCCAAATGGGAAAGTAATGAAATTGTTAACGAAGCTTGCCATAGAAAATATTTATCATCCTTTTCAAACATTTTTCTTTGGACAAAAAAATTTAGCACCAAAAATAGCTGCTCAAATGAATATCCCTTTAGTTTTTTATGGAGAAAACGAAGCTGAATATGGAAATCCAATCGCAGATAATAATACTTCACTCCGTGAGAAATCAATCTTCGCAGCTGAAAACCTAAACGAAATTTATTTAGGTGGTGTTTCTGTGAGAGAATTACAAGAAAAACACAAATTAAGTATAGCTGATTTAAAATTATTTTTGCCTGCTACTATAGACGAGTTAAACAAATCTAATATAGAAGTTCATTATTTAGGTTATTATTTAAGATGGACACCACAAGAAGTATATTATTACGCTGTAGAAAATACAGGATTTAAAGCTAGACCATTTAGAACACAAGGAACTTATAGTAAGTATAATAGTATTGATGATAAAATTGATGATTTACATTACTATACAACATATATAAAATTTGGAATAGGCAGGACTACTTATGATGGTTCTCAAGAAATTAGAAATAATCACATAACACGAGAAGAAGGTGTTGCGTTAGTTAATAAATTTGATGGCGAGTTCCCAGATAAATATTTTAATGAGATAATGGATTATTTAGAAATCAATCCTGACTATTTTAAAACAATATTAACTGATAATTTTAGATCACCGCATTTATGGGGTAAAGATGAAAATAATAATTTCAAGTTAAGGCATAATGTTATGCTAACGGGACTTAATGATTAAATTGTTTTGTTAAAAACAAATAAACAATAATAGCAAAATCATGTCAAAATATAAAAAAATAAATTTAATTTTAATATTTAAAGAATTTTTTAAAAACTACCCTAAAGAGTTTTTTTTCCTTTTTTTACTACTTGTATTAGAAGGCATAATTGCCACTTTGTCTGTAATAACATTAGTTCCAATTGCTGATTTTATAGTTGATTCAAATTTAATTAGTCCAAGTAAAGTGACTAGGCACATAATAATTTATTTAGATTTAATTAAAATAAAACCATCATTCTTTTCTTTCGGCACTATTTTTATAATAGCTAATATTTTAAAAGGCTTAATTGAAGTTGGAATAAGGTATTCAATTTTAAAAATAAAACATGTAATTTTGCGAGGATTATATTTTGATTCATTAAAGACGTTTTTTAAAGCAAAATGGATATTTTTTAGTAACACAGATCAGGGGCTATTACTAAATACAATGAATCGAGAACTTAATAATATCGGAGATACTTTAAGTTCATTTGCTACTTTTGCAGCTCAGATTGTTCAAATAATAATTTATTTAATAATCCCTTTATGGCTAAATCCATTTCTAACTATAATGTCAGTTTTATTGTCAATTTTATTTGCAATTC
>CAIYSA010000298.1 GCA_903928655.1 uncultured Bacteroidota bacterium | reverse complement strand
TCGTTTCGTTTACATTTAACCGACAACTATAATCTGCAATTTGCCGTAATGCTCTGTCGGGAGCAAAGTCAAAAACATAACATTCTTCTTTTAGAATTTCTTCTTTGTTAGGCGATTTGCTGTCTGGGTTTTTAATTACCCAAGGCGTTTGCACACGGAATGCTGCTTGAAAATAAGTTTCTGGACTAGAAGAATTTCGCAACATAAAAATCCCTGTCCAAGGCTTTACAGAAACACCTGTGGTTAGTTTACCACAAGAAAGTGTAATGGTTTTTGATTCCAATGGGTTATCAGTCATTGCATCTAAAATAGGTGGTAAGGCTTCTATTCCTATACCAGCTTGCGTTCCTGCTGCAACAACCACTTTATAATCTTTATAAAAAATATTTTGTCTTTTTTCAAGTAGTAGTGCCATTGCGTTACAAGCTGCAACGGTTGGTAAAAACCAAAACGTATGATTTAATACTTTAAGTAATGGAGCGTGTGAAAACGGTAAAGGCGGTTTTTTAGCACCCAACTTTAAATGGTCAACGGTAGTTTCGCTAAAAGAACCCCTAATTAAATCTAACCACTTTTGAACTTCATCTTCATATTTAAATCGCGCTTTTCTTCCTTCGCCTTCTGCTTTAAAAAATATGTTCAAATCAAAGCCGTCAAATTCGCCTTGCATTGCAATCTGCCGAATGGAATCTGGTAATTGATAGGTTAGCATTACCATTCTTGGTAAAGCGGCGTATGGGTTGCTTTTACCTTTCCAATTTTCTTTTGCTTTTTGCTCGTCTGAATACGTCCAGTTGAATATTTGTTCTTCGATAAATTCGCCTGAACTAATTGCCCTAAATGGAGTTCCCGACAAATACAAATAGTGATTAGTGCTGATTGGGATAATTTTCTCTAAGTGTTCAACTTTATCTTCTTCGGCAAAACCTTCTTTCTCTATTTTTTTATATTCTTCAATTTCTTTTTCGGCTTCTAAATCCTTACCAAATAAATCTTTGGCATTTTCTCTCCAAGCTCCAAAGTGATACTCGTCAAAAATGATACAATCCCAAACGGTAGCGTGTACCCATTCGTTTTTGGCTTTTATGCCGCCAGTATTGGTATTTTTGCCCAAGTAATCCTGAAACGATCCAAAGCAAACCAAAGGCTTTTTCAGGTTAATATCCTGGGCTGATAACTCATCTGCGTGTTTAGAAATAAACTGCCAACCCTCAAAATCAACGTGAGATAATAAATCCTCTTTCCAAGCATCTTCTACTGCTGGTTTAAACGTAAGTACCAACACTTTTTTCCAACCCATTTTTTTTGCCAACTGATAACTGGCAAAGGTTTTTCCAAAACGCATTTTAGCATTCCATAAAAAGTGTGGGTTTCTATCTTTATTCTCTTTTTTAAAACTTTTAAAATAGGCAATAGATTTATTTACAGCTTCCTCTTGTTCAGGTCGCATACCAAAACTAAGCACTCGGTTAGCCTCAGTGCGCTCCCCTGTTTTAATTTCCCAAATTGCCTTGCGTAAATCATTCAGCTTGCATTTAAACCACTCTCCT
>CAIYSA010000297.1 GCA_903928655.1 uncultured Bacteroidota bacterium | reverse complement strand
TGGAAAATATATGTTCGTTACCAAGGTCCAACTTCTGGTACGAATAAGAAATTATATTTCATGTATAAAATTAACGGGGTAGATCAAATTGATCCAGACTCTGCTATTGAGAAAACCTTTACAGGATTAGCTGGTTATTTCACTACAGAAAGCTTTACAGTTCCTGCAAAATATTGGGTAAACAGACCAAACTATCAAAGTTTTAAATTTACAGTATATATTGCGACTTCACCGGTAGGAGATTTACGTCCATTTAACGATTCTTTAACTATTGATGTTTGCGTAGGTTTAGATGGTCGGTTTTTAATAGATCGAAATAAAATTCCAAATGACAGTACATTTTCGAGTTTGCAACAAACCTATGAATATTTAAAATGTGGGGTAGCAGGGCCAACCATTATTGAATTAGCCGATGGCACCTATGATGAGCAAGTGTATCTCTGGAAAATCAGAAATTCCTCATCAATTAATACCATTACTTTTAAATCTTTGAATAATGCCTATAATACTAAGTTGACTTTCTTTGGGGGTACCAACGAAAACCATGCTACGGTATTGATGAATAACGCACAATACATTACCCTGGATGAGTTAACGGTAGAAAATAGAAATTTGACTAACGGTTCTTGTATTCAATTTGCTGGAAATGCTAAATTTAATACCATTAAAAATTGTGTCATTCGAATAGATTCAACCCAAACACCTTACCCAACTTCATTAGTTGGTATTGTCTCGAGTAAGCTAGGTACGCTCATGACTACACCTTCTTGTTATGGTGTCAACTCAAGTAACAATACCATTATAGGGAATAAAATATTAGGTGGTTATTATGGTGTGGCTATGTATGGTTTAGATACAGCAAAAAGAGATTTAGGTAATGAGTTGAGTAAAAATATCATTGCGAGTTTTCACAAAACAGGTGTCTATCTAGAATATGCCGATACACGAATCTTAAACAATGTGATAACGGGTAAATTTGGTATGGATTTAAATGCCAATGCCATTGAAGTAAGATACTTAGGCGATAGAGCAGGTGATTATACCAATGAAATTTCTGGAAATAAAATATTTGATATTACTTGGCAAGGTATAACTGTTAAAAATTGTTTAAGTAAGAAAATTGCACCTGCAAAAAAAGCAAGTTTTGTGATTGCCAACAATATGATTGCGGGTGGTTTTACTACACCTGGAGCAACTACCTGTGGAATTAATTTAAATACTTGCATTGGAATTTCAATTATTAATAATACGGTATTGATGGATGCGCCTCGAACCAGTTCAACCTCAATTAACGCAACTGTTGCAAGGTGTTTAACTATTGGTAGTACCAATACCGATGTGGAAGCCTTTAACAATATTTTATATTCTACTAATGGAGCAATTGCTTTAGAATATTACACCAAAACAAAAGGTGGAGGTAGAGCTCCCAATAATGGTTTAACTGCTTCAGAAAATAATTTATATTATACTACCTATCCAAGTAAAACTACGCCTTTGATTTTAATCAAAAGATTGTCAGATTTAAATGGATCGAACGCAGATAAGAATTTTACTTTTGCGCAAAAAACACAAACACCTCAGTCTGCATTAACATCATTTAAAAATGATAATGCAAATTCAACGCGTGACCGTAAGTCATTAGCATTGTCGGTTAAGTTCGAAAAGTTACCATATGATTTGCATACCTATGATCCAAATGTGGAAAGTAAAGGCGGCAATTATGAAGTAAAAACAGATTTTGATTTAGAGCCGAGGAAATCTAAAACACCTGATATTGGATGTGATGAATTTACCATTCCATTAATCGATTTAGATATCAATCAAATCAGAAATCCATTATTAAGCGCATGTAAACCAAATGTGCTATCTGTAAAATTAAGAAACAGAGGTAAGTATTCACTTGCAGGTCGTTCTGTAATTTTAACTTATAGTGTAACCGGTGATGGCTACAATGCAACAGGTAGAGATACGGTTAAGTTAACTATGAAAGCCATTGGTTCGGAACAAATTTATAATTTCAAAAAACCTTTTATAATTAAAGACTATTCAACCTATCAAGTTTGCGTAGATTTAGTTTCTAAATCATTAAAAGAAGATACAGTATTTACTAATAATACAAGATGTGCAGATTTAGGCGTGGGCATTGGCGGTGATTATTACGTTGGTTTTCCAACTAGGCTTCCAAATACAGACACCACAAGGTATTTCACAACCTTAAATGGTGCTATTACCGATATTTCCAATAGAGCGGGTATTGCTTGTGAAACCTTTATTTATATGCACCCTGCATCGAGTCCTTATCTAGAAAGAGTAATTATTCCTAAATATTTAGTTGCGCTAGACTCTCCATATTTAAATATATTACCCTATAATACTTTAAATAATACCGATGTTGTCATACAGCAAAAGGCAACACCAGTTGGTGATGATAGTAAATTACATTATACCTTGCGATTACAATCTTCCAATTTTGTGAGGATAAAAAATCTTAATATTAAAAATACTGGAGCCAATTTTGGATCAGGTATTCATATTACCCGTAACGCACAATCAGTTGTAATCGATGGTTGTAAAGTGGAAGTAAACGCTTCTTTAAAAACAAAAGTTTTTTATCCAATTGCATTTACCTCTACTAATAAATTAGACATTACCGATCCTGTTTCTTGTGCTAAAAATGGTTCTAATAATAAGATTATTAGAAATGAATTAGTGGGTGGTTATGCAGGAGTAGCCATGTTAGGAGCTTCTCAAGTTGATTACGATGTAAATAATATTGTGGATAGTAATATTATTCGTGATTTTTATCAAAATGGTATTTACACTATATACAATACCGTTAAAAGAATTGGTTTTAATACTTTAATTCCTAGAACAGTAACCGATTCTAGTGTAACGATTTCGTATAATTTTGCTGGTGAAGGTGGTTTGATTAATGCCAATACAATTAAAAATTCCAAAAATATCGGTATTAAGGTATATGGTATAGATGCATTCGATGAAAACAAATTAATTATTTCAAACAATTGGATCACGCACGATTTTGGTAATTCAAATACACCAACAACGGGTGCAATATTAATCAAGCGATCATCAAACATTGGAATCTATTATAATTCAATTCGATATAACGGATTGCGTGCAGCATTAAACATTGCTAGAGATTCCGTTCTTGTGCTAGATGACCAAGGCAATTTGATTCCACAATTTTTTACCCCTACTGGAATT
>CAIYSA010000296.1 GCA_903928655.1 uncultured Bacteroidota bacterium | reverse complement strand
TATTCGACCTGTTAAATCTATTATTTTTATCTTAACATTTTCTTTATTATAAATATTAAAATCTACCGTAGAGCTTGAATTTGTTGGGTTTGGATAAATTGACAATCCAATTGAATTCTCAAATTCGTTTATACCAACAACACCTGATAAATTAATTTGATCAATAAACAAATTGTTAGAACTACCTACAACACCATCACTTCTAAAGTAAAAACGAAATTTTACACTTTGTTTTAAATTAGGATTTGGAGATGTGGCTCCCATAAATGAACTAGAAATGATTTGTTGTTTCCATTGACTTGGTGTTGGGATTAAAGGTGTTGCAGTTGTTCCAGCTGAGTTTAATGCCATAGTAGTACAACTTGCATAACCAACAACGTTTTTCCAAGTACCACCGCAATCCGCACTAATTTGAAGTTTAAAAGTATCAGCTTGTGTTGCTGATTTTTTTGCATAAGCATAATAATATGACATACTAATTCCGGTAGTGGCATGAAAATCATAAGCTGGCGTTTCAAAAATATCCAAATGGTCGGGAGTACTTGATTGTGATGCATTATTTAAATAGATGCTAAATGCAGTTCCAATTGCTCCGTTTGTGTTATTTATTTGCCATGTTCCAGATCCAGGATTTGCATTCGTAACTAAGGAAAGCCATGGGAACAATCCACTTTCAAAATCATGAGAAACAGGTGATGTATAACTACTCCAAGAATTTACTACTGTTATATAAGATATTTTAGATAATGTATGAGAGCCATATGCATTTGTTGCAGTTAAAGATACAGAATATGTTCCTGGTGTATTATAGGTTACTACAGGTGAAACTGCAGTGGACGTTGCGGGTGAACCGCCTTCAAAAACCCAAGCAATTGAACCTGTTCCTCCATATTGACTCATATCAGTATAAGTAATTGAACTTCCAGAACATATTGTAGTTTTACTTGAACTTAAATCAGCTAAAGGCGTGCAAGTGTAACCAGACGTAATGCCTGTAAAAACAAGGTTTGCAGGGGATGATAAATTATTTCTTCCAGAAATTGTTGTACTCAAAGCATTTTGCATTGCAGTTGCCTGATTTGTTGTAAACATAACACTGCAATAAGAATAGTCCATATAATTTTGATAATTTTCACTAATTAATGTATTACAAATTTTTGATGTTGAGGCTGTAGGGCAACTTGTATATCCTTTTGTTATTGGCGTATCAGTTATACCATCATCACCACATGAAACTAAAGGATTGTTTGTTCCACCCCAAGTATGTTTTAAATTTAACCAATGACCAATTTCATGAGTAAGTGCTCTTGAAGTAAAAGAATTTCCTGTTCCTATTGAACCAACGTAGGTGCTTAAAATAACAATGGCATCAGATTGAGAACCTGTTGGCCAAGTTCCTGGCAAAAAAGTATAACCTGCAGCACCACTATTAATTGTTTTAACAACATAAATATTTAAATATTTTGTTGGATTCCACCTGCCTGTAGAAGCACCCGTGTATGCATACAAACTAAAGTCAGAATTATCCCAATTTGTGGCAGGAGTTTCGTGATAAATTATACCATTTGTACAATTTCCATTTGGATCTTTTTCCGCAAGTTTAAATGTAAGTTTAACGTCTCCAATTATTGGTTTGAAACTACTAATTACAGCTGCGGTATCAGCATTTTGTTTATTATAGTCTCTATTAAAAATATTAATTGCGTCATTTACTTGTGCTGTACCAATTTTTTCGCTACCATTTTGATGAAGAATATGAAACACAACTGGTATGGTATAGCTAATTGCAGTAGCCTTTTGTGAAGTATTATTTAAAAGCTTGTTTTCATAATTATTTTTTAAAATTACTTGAGCTTCGTCAAATCGTTTTTTTGCACTTGGATCATTTTTAAAAACATTCTCCATTTCATTGAATGTATTACATGGAGAAATTTTTGAATTTACTTGGGCCTTTGAGCTAAAAGTTAAACTTGAAACTGTTAATATAAAGAGTACTTGTTTTTTCATTAATTCTAATTATTTTTTTGTTGCTTGTCTTTGATTAAGTGCCATCATTTGTTTCATTGTTTTATCCATTCCTTCAACACTTCCATCTAAAAATATGATATTTCCATTACCTTGTTCTGCAAAATTTTTAATTGCTTCCGTCCACATACTAAATAAAATTAATGAAGTGTCTAAATTTGATTCTTGCATTTTTTTTGCAGCTTCAGCCATACCATGAGCTACTTCTTCTCTAAATAATGCAATACCTCTTCCACGCATTTGAGCAGCTTCTTTTTCGGCAGTTGCAGATATTTTAATAAAATTACCTTCTGCTTCAGCAGCCTTAGTTCTAGTTATTAGTAATGCTTGTCCTTCATTTTCGGCAGCAGCTTTTAAATTATTACTAGCAACAACTTTCGCCATTGATCGCATTACTTCTTCATCAAATGTAATGTCGTTTAATTGTAAATCTAGCAAATGATAACCCCATTCCTCAAGCATTACATCTAATTGTTCTTTAACTGCTTCAACAATATCTCTTCGTAATGATAAAACTTCTGATTGTTTTTTTGTGGCTACAAATGCCCTTACCGAACCCTCAATAGAACGAACTAAAGCTTGCATTAAGTTTTTTTCATCTACAAATTTAAAAGCTACATTTTTTATAGATTCTTCATTTTGATTAATAACAGCATATAATAACATCGCTGTAAAATTCACATTAGCCTGGTCAATTGTTACCGCTTGAAAACCTAATTCCACACTTCTATTTTGAATTGATATTTTTTTATAAACCTTTTCGATAAATGGGATTTTCATACTTAACCCAGGGCTAAGTATTCTTTTGTATTTACCGAAAACAGTAATTACTGCAACAGTACCTTGCTGAACCGTAACAAATGATAAAAGGATTAATAGTAACCCTACAAAACCAATGATGATAATTAATGCCATAATATTAAATTTTAAGTAAATTTGTTTGTGTAAATTTAGTAATCCATAGCACAAAACAAAATAAAATTTTATGAACGGTATTAAAAAAATATTTTTTTGCCTATTATTTTTTATTTTTTTTATAAATATTCAAGCTCAAAAAGATACTACCGATCAAGAAATTAATTTGTTTAATTCTGCTTGTAAACTTATTGATTCTTCAAAATACAAAGATGCAATCGTTGTCTTGAAAAAAGCTTTAAAAATTAAACCAGATTATTACCAAGCTTATAATAAAATAGCTTTTGCAAAAGTTAAATTGGGAGATTATAAAGGAGCTGAAAAAGATATTTTGAGCGCTATAAAAATTACACCAGATAATTATGATAGCCATAAAGCATTAGGAATTTTATATTTCGAAACAAAAAAATTTAAAGAGTCAAAGGCTTCTTTAGATTCAGCTTTTTCTTTAAATACGGATGATCCAGAATTGTATTTTTATCAAGCGAGACTTATGTATGAGGGGAAAAGTTATAAAATGGCATTAGATGCTTGTACAAAAGCAATTGATTTAAAACCAAATTATATGGAAGTGTATTTTTTAATGGGAGAAATTAGATTTACTACAAAAGAATATAATTATTCAATTAAAGAGATATCAGAAGGTATTAAATTAGAAAGTGCTGACAAATTGCATTATGAATCTTATAAAACACGGGCAAAAGCAAGATATGAAATGCAAGATTATAAAAACGCAATTAATGATTGGAATGTATATTTAGAAGCCTTTCCTGAGGATGAAGGTGCTTTCGTTTCAAGAGGAGCAAATAAAATTGAAATTGCAGATAATTCTGGTGCAATACTTGACTTTGATAATGCTATTAAATTAGACTCGAAAAATCCAGTTAGTTATAATTACCGCGGTGTTGCTAAAGGTGAAAATAAACAATTTGTAGATGCTTTAAAGGATTTTGATATAGCAATAAAATTAAAATATAATTATGGTGCGGCTTTTGTGAATAGAGCTGCTGTTAAGTTTGCTAGTAAAGATAAAATAGGCGCCTGCGAAGATTTAAATAAAGCTGATGCTTTGGGTGATGAAATGGCTTTTAAATTAATTGAGACGTATTGTAAACATTAAATAATTATACTCAAACCCAATGCCTATATTTGTAAGTAATTTGTAAAAGTCAATTAATGAAAACAGCAGTATTTAGAAAAGCTAATTTTAATTCAGCTCACCGACTTAATAATTCAAAATGGAGTGAAGAAAAAAATAATGAAGTTTTTGGGTTGTGTAATAATCCAAATTACCATGGCCATAATTATGAATTAATAGTAAAAGTAGTTGGAAATGTTGATCCAGAAACAGGCTATGTGTTTGATATGAAGGTATTAAACGACATTATAAAAAATGAAATTATTGAAAGGTTTGATCATAGAAATTTAAATTTAGATACATTAGAATTTAAAAATTTGAATCCAACAGCAGAAAATATTGCCAAAGTTATTTATGAAATTTTAAGAGAGAAGATTTCATTCGCCTTCGAATTAGAAATTACCTTATACGAAACGCCGAGAAACTTTGTTGTTTATCCTTTATAAAATCAATCAAAGGCTTAATGAAATTAGTTTTTTAGATTATCGTATTCAAAGAGTTTCTTATTTATAAATATAATTTTCATAAATAT
>CAIYSA010000295.1 GCA_903928655.1 uncultured Bacteroidota bacterium | reverse complement strand
TTGAATATGCGCGCTCGTTCTAGTAATAACTTTACTTTAGAAGATTTAAAGCGTATTGCTGAAATAGGTAAAGAAAACAATGTTAAAACCTATTTAACGCTTAATACTATTTTATACGATCACGATATTACATTGATGAAAAGTATTGTGAATGCTGCTAAAGAAAATGGCGTTACTGCAATAATTGCTTCTGATCATGCAGTTTTGAATTATGCCAAAAAAATAGGAATGGAAATCCATATTTCTACACAGGCTAATGTTTCTAATATTGATACAGTTGAGTTTTATGCAAATTTTGCTGACGTTGTAGTTTTAGCTCGTGAGTTGAGTTTAATGCAAGTTGCAGATATTAGTCGTGAAATTAAAAGAAGAAACATTACTGGCCCTTCTGGTAAATTAATTGAACTCGAAATATTTGCTCATGGTGCACTTTGTATGGCGGTTTCAGGAAAATGTTATTTGAGTTTACATTCCCATTTTGCTTCTGCAAACAGAGGAGCTTGTATTCAAAATTGCCGCAGAAGTTATGTGGTTACTGATAAAGAAGATGGAATGGAGTTTGAAATCGATAATGAATTTATTATGTCGGCTAAAGATTTATGTACCATTGATTTTATAGATAAAATTTTAGATGCAGGTGTAAGCGTTCTTAAATTAGAAGGAAGAGGACGTTCTGTAGATTATGTGCACACAGTTACTAAATGTTATACGGAAGCAATTGACGCCTATTTAGATGGAACTTATACTCAAGAGAAAGTAAAAGAATGGAAAGAAAAACTGGCAACTGTTTTTAATCGTGGGTTTTGGGACGGTTATTATTTAGGTCGTAAAATAGGTGAATGGTGTGATGAAAATGGCTCCAAATCTTCTAAGAAAAAAATATATTTAGCAAAAGGATTAAAATATTTTGAACAAGCTAAAGTGGGCGAATTTCAATGCGAATCTCACAGCTTATCTGTGGGTGATGAAATTATGATTACTGGACCAACAACAGGTTACATCGAAATTAAAATTGAGGAATTAAGATTGGATGGGAAGCCAATTGATAAAGTTTTGAAAGGCGATATTTTTACAATTTTCTGTAATGAAAAAATTCGTCCTTCTGACAAATTATATAAATTAGTTTCTGAAAATTAATGTATCGCATCATACAACAAAGAGCAAAGTGTATTGGTTGTAATGCTTGTGTAGAAGCTGCCGATTACCGTTGGCGCATCTCAACTAAAGATGGAAAATGTACCTTAGTTGGTGGGGTCGAAAAGAGTGGGTTTTATTCTATAATTGTAGATGATCATGAATTGGATGATAATTTACAAGCTTTAAAAAACTGCCCAGTTAATATTATTAAAATCATTAAAATATAAATAATGTCATTTTTAAATAAACAAAATATAAGAGTAACAAAAAAATTCACATTTGATGCGGCTCATGCCTTATATGGTTACGACGGACCATGTAAAAACATTCATGGACATACTTATACGTTAAGTGTTACCTTAATTGGCAAAGTAATTAATGATAATTTAAATCCGAAAAACGGAATGGTTATTGATTTTACGGATTTTAAAAAAGTGGTTAAAGACAATGTCATTGATGTTTTTGACCACTCACTGGTTTTAAATTTAAATTCACCTCACGCACAATTAAACGATTTAAATAATAATTTCGAAAAAATAAATTATGTTCCATATCAACCAAGTTGCGAAAATTTGATTGTTGATTTTTTGGAAAGAATTAAATCTAAATTACCCGATAATATTCTTGTTAAAAATTTGAAATTAGAAGAAACGCCAACTTCATTTGCCGAATGGTTTTTAGAGGATAATTAGAGTTTGTCTCAAACAAAAAAACCTCACAAATATGTGAGGTTTTTTTTATAATAAGAAAGTTCTAATTTAAATTAGAAATGTAAGTTTAAACGTAAAGATGCAGATGGAGCTAAAATAGAACCAGTTGAAGTATTATTTAAATCAGTATCTAATACTAAATGGCCTCCATTTTTAACTGTTAAATCTTTAGTAGTATTTGTTGGTGTAGTTCCTCCAATTGATTCTACTGAAGTTTTAGTTTTACCACCTGTCATATATCCAACACCCCATCCAAATTCTCCACCAATTGAAATTTTAGGTAAAATAAAATATTCAGCACCAATAAATGCACGTAATCCAAATCCTAATCCATTACCAACAGTTTTGCTAGCAACACGTCCGCTTGTTTGACCTACAACACCAATATTAGCATTTGCTCCTACGTTAGCACCAGCATTTAATGAAGATGTATTTGCAGCAGTAACTCCAGTTAATCCAGCAGTTGTTCCATCAATTGTTTGGCCGTAAGTGTATTTTTCTTTAGTTGTAGATCCGAAAATCATGAAATCAGCACCATAAAAACCTTGTAAACGAGTTTTTCCTTTACGTTTTTCAAGACCAACTGTTAAACCGATGTTTGTTTGATTATGTTTCCATGAATCTTCTTTTTGAGAAGGAAGTGAGGGGTAAACTACACCAGTTTCAGTTACGTCATTTAAATAGCTTTTAGTTGTCTTATTGTCTAATCCAATACGAATACCAACACGGTAAGCTGTTGAAGCATCTTTAAAATACTTTCCTAAAATCATTTTGTTTCCATTCATGAAATTGAAAGTTGGAGCTGCATTAGCTGCAGTTTTACCAAAAAAATTACCTACATAGTTTAAGAAAGGAGTTGCATCAATTCCAATCATGTAATCACCAGCTTCTGGCAAAAATGGCTCACCTTTTTTAGATGTTAAATCTTGAGCGAAAGCATTGGATACACCAAATGCTAAAGCTACTAGAGCGATTGATTTTTTCATAGTTGTTTGTTTTTGTTGATTAAAATTATTTAAAATAATTGTAACACAAATTTAACCATTAATACATATGTGAATAGTGTAGGTCACGGTTAGAATTGTGAACACTTAAGTGTTAGTAGTTTATAAGTACTTGATTTTAATTACTTTCCAGACTTGTTTTGAAGCATTGGTACAAATTTAAATTTGCCGAATGTGTGCTTCTCAAACTCAGTGCCCGATTTTTTTACAATTAAATTCATAATCTGTTCTTCCCCTTCCCCAAGTGGAATAATTAAAGAGCCTCCAATTGCTAGTTGAGACAATAAGTCATCAGGTATATAAGGTGCGGCAGCTGTTACTATTATTTTATTAAATGGAGCGTGTTGCGGTAAGCCTTTATAGCCATCACCATAAAAAAGCTTTGCTCCTCGGTAGCCAATTCCAGGTAAAAATACTTTGGTTTTATCAAAAAGTTCTTTTTGTCGCTCAATTGAAAATACTTTAGCACCCATTTCGATTAATACTGCAGTTTGGTAGCCACAACCTGTCCCAATCTCTAATACCTTATCTCCTTTTACTAAATTTAACTTTTCAGTTTGAAAAGCAACCGTAAAAGGATGAGAAATTGTTTGCCCAGCACCAATTTTTAAGGCTTTGTCCGAATAGGCGTGATCGAGTAATGCAGGCCTGTCAGTTGTATTGTCGAAAAATTTATGACGCGGAATTTTAAGCATGGCATTTAATACCTCAATACTCGAAATTCCTTTTTCTTTTAATTGTTCTACTAATCTCTTGCGCTTTCCTTGAAAAAGATATTCGTTTTCTTGATTCAATAACATACTCTAAAATTATGGATATTTTTCCCTCTATCTTAAGGTTTTGGAAATCATTTTAAACAATAGTGTTTTAATTAATAAATTTGGTCGTCAATAAAAAAAAAGTCTTATTTATTATGCTGATACAATAACTAGCTTTATCTTTACGTTTTAACTGTAATATGATTAAATATATACTTTCTCTAATTGTTTTTTTGGTTTTAGCTTCTTGTAATAAAACTAAATTAAAAGCTCCCGAAGCTGCTTTTATAGTTATAAATAATCCAACAGTTTTAACGAATCCAACTATTCAAGGGACAAATAGTCATAAAATAACAGATATTTGGTATTATGTGGATGATAATTTTAAAGGCGTTTTTCCAATCGGTTCAATAATGCCAGTTTTAGGCACAGGTAATTCAAAAATAACTTTATTTGCTGGTATTAAAAATAATGGAATTTCGGCAACTCGTTTACCTTACGAATTTTATCAAGGTCATGTTATAAATCAATATTTTGAAAGTGGCAAAACATATACCTTTAGCCCTGTATTTGAATATTTAACGGGTTCAGTTTTTCCAACTCAAGGATGCGAGGACTATGAAGGTTCAGGGGTTAAATATTTTTCTGTTGGGGATTCATCAACTCTAGTTATTTCAGATATAAATAAGGTTTTTGGAGGAATCGGCCATTCTGTTTTTATGAGTATGAGCAATTCAAAACCTACTTCACAAATTAAAACATCTACATCAATGTCATTACCAGTTGGTGGAACTCCTATTTATTTAGAATTAAATTATAAGTGTAATCAGCCTTTTGAAGTAGGTGTTATTGCAGGCGCAACAGAGGTAAGACCGGCTTTAACTGTAAATTCAAGTCCAGAATGGAATAAGATTTACATACAACTTTCACAGGCAGTGAGCACCCAACCTACCTACAATTATTATGATATTTATATAAAAGCCACAAAACAAAGTGACGTTCCAACACCAGAAATTTATATCGATAATATTAAATTGGTTACTAGATAAATATTGATGTGAATAAGAGATTTCAAGTAATAAAATATATTTTTTCTGACTATTTTTCAGCTGTTGTAGCTTGGAGTTTGTTTTATTTGTACCGAAAATTTTTTATTGAGCCCGATAAATTTGGAATATTGCCAAAGCAGATTTTTGATCAACAATTTGTTTTTGGAATTATTATTTTACCGTTATGTTGGTTATTAGTTTACTATTTAACGGGTTATTATAAAAATGTTTACCGAAAATCAAGGATAAATGAACTCGGCCAAACATTTGTAACTTCCTTAATTGGAGTTACTTTCATTTTCTTTTTTATATTATTAGATGATTTCGTTTCAAGTTATAAATCTTATTATAAAGTTTATATTGTTCTTTTTTCATTACATTTTTTTATTACAGCAACTTTACGTTTCATTTTATCTTCTATAACAAATTTCAAAATAAAGAAAGGTATTATTGGATTTAATACCGTAATTATTGGAAGTAACCAACAAGCCTTTAAAATATATAATGAAATTTCATCCAAAAAAAGTTCATCAGGAAATAATTTTATTGGGTTTATCCATCTTGATGAAAAAAATGGTTTTTCAGATCAATTGAAAAGTCAACTACCGCATTTAGGCGAATATAGCGATTTGAAAAAAATTGTTTTTAATAATAAAGTCGAAGAAATTATTATTGCTATAGAATCTTGGGAACATGAATATTTAGAGAAAATTATCAATGAATTAAATGATTTTGGCGTAATCATTAAAATTATACCTGATGTTTATGATATTTTATCTGGACAGGTAAAAATGAACTCAATTTCCGAGGAAGCATTAATAATAATTAATAAACAAGTAATGCCAGATTGGGAACAGGCAGTAAAACGGTTTATTGATGTGGTTACCTCGCTTATTGTTCTTATACTTTTTAGTTGGGTTTATGTTATATTAATGATTGTAGTTAAAATAGATTCTAAAGGAACTGTTTTTTTTAAACAAGAAAGAATTGGTAAAAACGGAACCCCATTTTTTATTTATAAATTTAGAACAATGTATACTGATGCCGAAAAATTTGGACCATTATTATCAAGTTCAAACGACCCGCGAATTACAAATATTGGAAAGTTTTTAAGAAAAGTAAGGCTTGATGAAATACCTCAGTTTTATAATGTTATTATTGGCGATATGAGCTTGGTTGGACCAAGGCCTGAACGTAAGTTTTATATCGATCAAATTATTTTAAAAGCACCACATTATGTGCATTTACATAAAGTGAGACCGGGTATTACAGGTTACGGACAAGTAAAATATGGATACGCCGAAAATATAACTCAAATGGTTGAACGTATTAAATTTGATTTATTATATATCGAAAATATGAGTTTAATAATTGACTTTAAAATATTAATTCACACCGTACTTGTTGTTGTAAAAGGAAGAGGAAAATAAAAATTATAAATTGAATAAAAAATGAAAATACTAATTACAGGCGGAGCAGGGTTTATTGGTTCTCACGTTGTGAGATTAATGGTAAATAAATACCCTAATTATTCTATTGTTAACCTCGATAAATTAACCTATGCAGGTAATTTAGCTAATTTAATAGATGTTGAATCGAAACCAAATTACACGTTTATAAAAGGTGATATAGTAGATGCTGATTTTATAAATAAATTATTTGCTGAACATAAATTTAATGCCGTTATACATTTAGCAGCCGAAAGTCACGTTGATAGAAGTATTACCAATCCTTTAGAGTTTGTTTATACAAACGTAATTGGAACAGTTAACCTTTTAAACGCTGCTAAAGAGTTATATAAAGCAGATAATAATGCGTTTACAAAGTTTTATCATGTGAGTACAGATGAAGTATATGGTTCTTTAGGTGATACTGGTTTGTTTACTGAATCTACTGCATACGATCCTCATAGTCCGTATTCTGCTTCTAAAGCAAGTTCAGATCATTTTGTACGTGCTTATTTTGATACTTATAAATTACCTTGTGTTATTTCAAACTGTTCAAATAACTACGGTCCTTTTCATTTTCCCGAAAAATTAATTCCACTTTGTATTAATAATATTAAAAATAATAAATCATTACCAATTTATGGTAAAGGTGAGAATGTGCGCGATTGGTTGTTTGTAGAAGACCATGCAAACGCTATTGATGTTATTTTTCATAAAGCAGCTTTAGGTACAACTTACAATATTGGTGGACATAACGAATGGACTAACATTGATGTTATAAAATTATTGTGCGACATGATGGACGACAAATTAGGTCGTGCAAAAGGAACCAACCAAAAATTAATAACTTATGTAACTGATAGAGCAGGGCATGACTTGCGTTACGCCATTGACTCTACTAAGCTACAAAACGAATTAGGTTGGAAACCATCTTTACAATTTGAAGAAGGTTTATCAAAAACGGTTGATTGGTATTTACAAAACGAAGAATGGTTAACTAACGTAACTTCGGGAGCTTATGCAAATTACTACGAAAAGCAGTATAAGTAGGATTTAACTTCTTAATTTCTTAAAAGGATAATACGTTATACCTATCATGTTCCATGGTAAGCGATATTCGTAGGCTATATTGTAAGAATAATAAATTCCGATTTTTTGTTCTTTTATTTTAAATTCATACGTCAATTTAGGACATAATGAAACAGTTGAACTAATATCAGATCTATAACTTTCATTTTCGAAATAATTATTTTGCACTAATGGGGCTAAACCACTGGAATAAGTGTTATAATCTATTGTTTTCCTATATCCAGTAACTTTAACATTGCTATTAGCCATATAGTTAAATGCAATACATGGCTCAACATGAAACTTTTTACAAATTGTAAATCTTAACCCAGTAACAAAATTTATATAATCTATGGTAGAATAATAACGCAAATCTTCAGAATAAGTCCTCCATTCATATCCATTTAATTGACTTCTTGCTACACCTGAATAATAATAATTAAATTCACCTTTTGAACGTAAATAGTTTACTCCTATAATATGCTTAATGTAAGCATTACTTCCCAAAACAAAATTAAATCCTAAATTAATATTGACATTGTTTTTCTTTGAATACCCGTAATACCATTCAGATGAAGTATGGCTTGGTGGAAAATCATCTTTCCGTGGTTTGTTACAATAAGAATTATTAATTACTACTCCCGCTTGCAAATTAAAATTTACATAATCTTTTAGTTTTACATCTCTTTTTTTACTTTCCTTTGGTGCATTTGCGTTTACAGCGGTTTGTTCTCCAATTTGATTTAAGTTTTCAGTAATATTAATAACCTCTTGTATTCCATTTTGGTATATAATTAGCGCCACTTCCTTTTTGTCAATAATATAATCTGGACCATTTAAATTAGAATATAATTTAAATTTTAAGGATAAAGGGTTTACTTCAAGCAACTTTACTTCTAACTTCGAACTATCTTTTTTAATTAATAAATCTTGGCTAAAGAAAGTTGTAGAGCAAAGTAGGAAAAGAGTTATAAATAAAATTTGATTTCTCATTATAAGCTAAGATAGTTAAATAATAATGTAATACCTAATTCAATTAAAATTTCACCAAAACAGTTTTTCACCTTGAACTTGATTCAGGGTCTCTAGAGATGCTGAATCAAGTTCAGCATGACATGCGATGAAAGAGGATTTTTAATAAATAAATTTGAGATACTAACGTATGAAAAATTTACTCAACATAAAGCATTTAAAAACATTGATTTTAAAGGTATTTAATAGTTTAAGTGAATTCTATTTAACCAACTTACCATATAATTTCTCACGTTCAGCTTTTACTTGATCGTTTACTAAATACTCATCGTAAGTCATTTTTTTATCAATAATACCATTTGGTGTTAATTCAATAATACGGTTAGCAACAGTTTCCATTAACTCGTGATCATGACTAGTTAATAAAATAACGCCTGTATAATCTTTTAACGCATCGTTATATGCAATAATGCTTTCTAAGTCTAAATGGTTAGTTGGCTCATCTAATATCAACATATTGGGATTAACTTGCATCATACGACTAGTCATACAACGCACTTTTTCTCCTCCAGATAATACAGAACATTTTTTTAAAACTTCTTCGCCAGTAAATAACATTTTACCTAAAAAACCACGGACATAACTTTCATCCTTATTTGATGAATATTGGCGCAACCAATCCATTAAATTCATATCGCCAACAAAATATTTAGCGTTATCATTTGGTAAATAACCTTTGTGTATGGTTGTTCCAAATTTGTATTCACCTTTATCAGCTTTATCTTCTTCGTTAATAATATCAAACAAAGCAGTAATCGCTAAATGATTTTTAGCAATAAATGCAATTTTATCACCTTTAGAAACATTAATATTTACATCCTTAAATAATATACCATCAGCATTTGATTTTGTCAAATTCTCGATGTGTAAAATTTGATCACCAGCTTCACGCTCTTGTTTAAAAATAATACCTGGGTATTTACGCGTGCTTGGCGGAATTTCGTCAACTACTAATTTATCTAATAATTTTTTACGAGATGTAGCCTGACTACTTTTACTGGCATTAGCACTAAATCTTCGAACAAAGTCTTGTAATTCAGTACGTTTATCTTCCACTTTTTTGTTAGCATCGCTGCGTTGCTTTAATGCTAACTGGCTCATTTGATACCAGAAACTATAATTACCAGTATATGTTTTTAATTTACTATAATCAATATCACAAGTATGCGTGCAAACAGCATCTAAAAAATGTCGATCATGGCTAATTACAATAACAGTATTTTCAAAATCAGCTAAATAATTTTCTAACCAAGATATTGTTTCTACATCCAAATCATTGGTTGGCTCATCCAATAATAAAATATCAGGATTTCCGAAAATTGCTTGTGATAATAAAATTTTAACTTTGTCTTTACCAGTTAAATCCTTCATTAATTTAAAATGAGATTCAACAGGAATACCAACATTAGTAAGCAAAGTGGCAGCATCACTTTCAGCATTCCAACCATTCATTTCCCCAAATTCTGCTTCTAAATCGGCAGCTTTTAATCCGTCTGCTTCGCTAAAATCAGGCTTTGCATAAATAGCGTCTTTCTCTTTCATAATTTCAAAAAGACGTTTATTCCCCATCAAAATAGTATCTAATACAGTAAATTCATCAAATTCAAAGTGATTTTGTTTTAAAACACTTAAACGCATTCCTGGCAAAATGTTTACCTGACCTTTAGTTGGGTCAATTTCACCCGATAATATTTTCATAAAGGTTGATTTACCAGCACCATTTGCACCAATTAAACCATAACAATTACCTGGAGTAAATTTTACATTTACTTCGTCAAACAAAATACGTTTGCCATATTGCAAACTCACATTAGATACAGAAATCATTTTATTAAAATTAGGGTATAAATGTAAGTAAAAAGAATGAGTTTAATTATTACATTTTTTTGAAAGCTAAATTACTCTTCGTAAAAATATCTTCCTTTTCCGTCTATATTAACTTTTGGTAAACTATGGTGTTCTTCAAAATAATCATAGCCTGCTTTTAGGGATTTCCAAAAAGATAATTTACTTTTAGGATAATTATCTTCAAGCATTTTTATATTTACCTCTGTAAATTTTATTGGTAAAATATCAATATAGATTGGATTGTATCGATTTTTAGCTTCCACACATAATACATAAATTTCTTTAATGATGTCGTCTGTCATTGGTAAACATCCAATGGTTACACAATTTCCGTGCACCATAATTGCTCCACCTGCATTAGGCCCATCTTTTAGTATTACATCGCTTGCATTTGGATAATTAATTCTTAAACTTAAATAATAATTACTTTTTGGGTTAAATAAATCAATGTTATAAAAACCTTCAGGTACTTGTCCATCACCTTCTTTTCTTTTTGGACCCAAAGTGCCACTGCTAGCACAAATTGTATAAGTTTTAAATAAGGTGTACTGGATTTTTCCTTTATTTTTCAACCACACTTCAAGCACCCCTTCATTTTTAAAAGCACGTAAATAAATATCAAATTCAAAAGGATTTATTTTTTGAATTACCATTTCTTTTTTTAAACTATCCCATTTTGTATCATAAGCATCCTTTACTCTTAAATTCTTAAGCTGAATAGCTTTAAATGCTGATGTTTTTACTTGAGAAATCAGTATTGTGTTAAAATATGTAATTAACACACAGATATGTAAAACATTTTTCAAAAAATACGTCTAGTTAAAAAAGTAATTAGAAATTTATATCTTAAAGTTAAACTAAATTTTCACATTATGAAATTCTTGAACTTATTAAAAAATAAATATTTTATTGTAATTGTAGTTTTAATAAGTTGGCTATTGTATTTTGATAAAAATGATGTGTTTACGCAATATGAATTAGTTCAAAAATGTAATAAATTAACTGTTGAAAAGGAGTATTATATTTCGGAAATAGAAAATAATAAAAGAGAGATTAACGAATTGGAAAATAATTATAAAAGTTTAGAAACATTTGCTCGCGAAAAATACTTAATGAAAAAAGATAGTGAGGATGTTTTTGTTTTTACAATAAAAAAGTAAAAAAACGTTAAGTGAATTGGCTTAAATTGGTATAAATCATTTTTATGATACCTTTGCTAAAAACAGAAATTGAAATTTACTTTACAACATACCGATCCAAATTCTAAAGCTCGAGTTGGAATCATTGAAACCGACCACGGTAAAATACAAACACCAATTTTTATGCCTGTTGGTACTGCTGGAACTGTAAAAGCAGTGCATCAACGCGAATTAAAAGACGATATTAAGGCACAAATAATATTAGGGAATACGTATCATTTATATTTACGTCCAGGATTAGACGTACTTGAAGCTGCTGGTGGTTTGCACAAATTTAATGGTTGGGATAAACCAATATTAACTGATAGTGGCGGTTATCAAGTATTTTCGTTGGCAAATTCTCGAAAACTTACCGAAGAAGGAGCAATGTTCAAATCTCATATTGATGGAAGTAAGCATTTATTTACTCCCGAAAGAGTTATGGATATTGAGCGTATTATTGGAGCTGATATAATGATGGCATTTGATGAATGTACGCCATATCCATGCGATTATAATTATGCTAAAAATTCTTTAGGCTTAACACATCGTTGGTTAGATCGTTGTATCAATCGTTTTAATGAAACTGAACCAAAATATGGATATTCACAAGCTTTGTTTCCAATTGTTCAAGGTTCTGTCTATAAAGATTTACGAATTCAATCAGCTGAATATATTGCTTCAAAAAATGCTGAAGGAAATGCTATTGGTGGTTTATCTGTTGGTGAACCAGCTGAAGATATGTACGAAATGACCGAATTAGTTTGTGATATTTTACCAAAAGATAAACCGCGTTACTTAATGGGTGTAGGAACTCCAATGAATATTTTAGAGGGTATAGCGTTAGGTGTTGATATGTTTGATTGCGTTATGCCAACTCGTAACGCTCGTCATGGTTTATTATTTACCCAAAACGGAATAATTAATATTAAAAATGAAAAATGGAAAAGTGATTTTTCGATACTTGATGAAAATGGAACAAGTTATGTAGATAAAGAATATACAAAGGCTTACTTGCGCCATTTATTGGTTTGTAATGAGTATTTAGCTGCTCAAATTGCGAGTATACATAACCTTGCTTTTTATTTATGGCTAGTATCAGAAGCTCGAAAACAAATTATTGCTGGTACATTTTATGATTGGAAAAATAAAATGGTAAAACAAATGGCGCAACGCTTGTAATTATTTTTAATTCAAAAAAAATGTTGAAGGCAATTAAATTATGCTAAAAATATTAGATAAATATATTTTAAAAAAGTTTATAGGAACTTTTGTGTTTTCTATATCCTTAATTCTTGCCATTTTTATTGTTTTTGACATTTCAGAAAAGTTACAAGATTTTATTGCAAGTAAAGTTCCATTAAAAGAAATTATTTTTGATCATTATCTAAACTTTTTACCCTATTATGGAAATTTATTTAGCCCATTATTCACTTTTATTTCGGTAATTTTCTTTACTTCCAAAATGGCCGCAAAAACCGAATTTGTTGCTATTTTTTCGAGTGGTACAAGTTTCAAACGAATCCTTAGGCCTTATATGATAGGAGCTTCCTTAATTACCATTTCCTCTCTAATTTTAAGTCACTTTGTAATTCCTATTGCAAATAAAACACGATTTGAATTTGAAGATAAATACATCAATACAAACTATAATACCGATGAAATAAATATACACAAGCAAATTGCAAAAAATACCGTTTTGTACCTTTCAAATTATGATAATAGTACAAACTCATCTAATTTAATCACAATTGAAAAAGTAATTAATAATAGGCAAGTTTATATGCTAAAAGCTGAAAGTATGATTTGGGACAGCATTAAACAACTATGGAATCTAAAAAATGTGTTTGAAAGAAATTTAACGTATACGACTTTAGATTCATCCAAAAATAAACGGAATTTCCTATTTAAAGAAACACATAAACTTTCTCCAACTAAAGAATTAAAAATAGATTTTACTCCAAAGGAAATGATTCGTTTTCAAAGTAAAATTGAGGTTTTACCTTATTTCGAATTGAAACAATTTATTTTTAAAGAAAAGCAAAAAGGATCAAGCCGTATCGAATATTTTGAAGTAGAAATGTATAAACGCACCGCATTTCCATTCGCAACATTCATTCTAACAATCATTGCAGTTTCTTTATCTTCTCGCAAAATTAGAGGTGGTGTTGGACTTCAAATAGCTTTAGGATTGGTTTTAAGTTGTGTTTATATTTTATTCATGCATGTTTCATCAACCTTTGCAACATCAGGCTTAGCTCAACCCCTTATTGCAGTTTGGATTCCTAATTTTGTTTTTTCAATCATAGCCTTTTATTTATATAAAAAAGCCCAACAATAATGATAACATCCTTTAAAAATTATTTCAGTTTACAGCCTTTAACATCACCGTTTTTTGCATAATAATCTGATATATAGTAACATTTTTTTAAAGGCATTTTTTTTGATTAAATATAACGATAAAAAAAACTAAATACATCTTTAAAATTAATAGAATTAACTATTTTTTTTTAAAGAAAGGATAAAATAAAGTTTGCAATTAAGAAATAAGTGTTAAGTTTGCACCCCGTTAATTGATAGATTAGAAGAAAGAGAGAAGTTGAGAATTTATTTAAATAAAG
>CAIYSA010000294.1 GCA_903928655.1 uncultured Bacteroidota bacterium | reverse complement strand
TGTTTTTTATGTGTGTAAAATTGTAAAAGCAATGATTAAATGATGAAAAGTAAATTTTGTGTATTGTAATTTTTAGTTAAGTAAATTTAATATTAATAAATATCTGTTTTTTTATGGATAGTTATTAACGTAAACTTTATTTATACACTGTTCAATTGTTAATTACCGGGATGTTTAAATACTTCATTATCAAGTATAATTTTTATGAGTGTTAATTAACGTTGATTACTATTTTCACACAATTTTAGCAGATGTTAATTTTTTTATATATAAAAGTCAGGATATAATTTCATATACTGACTTCTCATAAATTTTAAAACTGGTATTTTTATAAAGCCTCGCTTATTACTTCTTTAACGTCATCGGGTAATAAACGTTTTAATAAGGCTTCAATTCCTGCTTTAAGTGTCATTGTACTACTTGGACAACCGCTGCATGCGCCGCGCATTTGCACAGTAACAACACCATCGATTAAATTTTTAAATGTAATTAAACCGCCATCTGATTCAACTGCAGGTCTTATGTATTGGTCTAAAACCTCAATTATTTTAGCTTCTACATCATTTTGAGGCGCAATATGTTGAGTATTTATAGTTTTTGTTTCAGTAAACGTATTATCTATTGCAACCTCTTGCTTTGGCAATGAAGTAACAATTAAATTACCTGCATTTAAGTATTCTGTTAAAAAGTTACGAAGTTCAACAGTAATATCATCCCAATCAACAGCATCTGTTTTTGTAATGGTGATATAATTTGCTGTAATAAAAATTGTTTTTACAAATGGAAATTGAAATAGTTTTGCGGCAATTGGTGCTGTTTGTGTTTCGGAACTATTTTTATATTCAGCACTCGCACCTTTTTCTGTTATTAAAATTTTATTTGCTACAAATTTTATTGAAGCCGGATTTGGGGTTCCTTCTGCGTATATTATATATGGTATGGTTTGCATATGATGTTTATTAGAATACAAATATCGTTAAGTATTTTTATATAATGAGATTAACTTTATTAATTTCAATTTAAATACTGACGTTTTGACGTTAAAAACTTTTTGGCATTTATTTCGCTTTATTAGTATTCAACAATTACATTTGTTTAACAACTAAAAATACACACATTATGTTTGATCAAAATGAATTTAAAAAGTACGCAACTAAACACGTTGGTATTAATAGCTTAACTTACGATAGTTATGCTTCAGCAATTTCAACAGGTATTAGAAATTTAACCCCTAATATTATAGAAGAGCGTCAATTAAACGTATCTGTGTTAGACGTTTTCTCTCGATTAATGATGGATCGTATTATTTTTTTAGGAACAGGAATTAATGATCAAGTGGCCAACATCGTTCAAGCTCAATTATTATTTTTAGAATCTGTCGATCCAAAAAAAGATATCCAAATTTATTTAAACTCGCCAGGAGGTTCTGTTTATGCTGGTTTAGGTATTTATGATACCATGCAAATTATTAAACCGGATGTGGCAACTATTTGTACAGGTATGGCGGCAAGTATGGGCGCTGTTTTACAATGTGCTGGCACAAAAGGAAAACGTACTGCATTAAAACATGCTCGTGTAATGATTCATCAACCATTAGGTGGAGCTGAAGGGCAAGCATCAGATATCGAAATTACTGCACGCGAAATTGGAAAATTAAAGAAAGAACTTTACGATATTATTGCTACACATAGCGGACAAACATATGAGAAAGTTTGGGCTGATAGTGATCGTGATTATTGGATGACTGCAGAAGAAGCGAAAGATTATGGAATGATTGACGAGGTGTTAATTAAAAAACCATAATAATTTAACAGAATAAAAAAGACGTATTAATTTTTTAATACGTCTTTTTTTATGAAGTAAACTTAAACGTTTTATAAACTTCCCAATTTAAATTACCTTTTTTTAGCAAAGCAATTTCTGAAGATTGAAATGAGGTTTCATAGTTTTTTGTTTTAAATTCTTCCCACACCTTATAAAATATTTGTTTTTTTAAATCCCTAAATGCAATAGTAATATGAGGATGAAAACCTCTTAAATCATCTGATTGATTAAAAACATTAAGATTTGATTTAATGTGTTGTACTAAGGATTTTTGTAATTGAAATAAAAGCTGGTTTTCTAATACATTAATAAAAACAACTCTTGGTTCAAAGCAATTAAAATCTTTAAGCTGTATTGTAAATTCTTTATTAAACTTAAAACTCTGTAAACAGGTTAATAATACATCTTCCTTATTTTCTTCAAACGAAAAAGGCATGTGTAAAGTAATATGCGGAGGCGATTGCAAAGCTCCATGAGAGTTAAAGGTTTTAGAAATGTATTCTTTAAACGAATTAATTTCTTCACATTGAGTATGAGTAGGAATAAGAGCTATAAAATATTTTTGTAACATTTTTTGAATTTAATCGAATAAAAAAGACGTGAAGGATAAATTAAAAACAAAACGGGTGGTTAACCGTTATATTTGTATATAAAAATAGCAAATTTTAATTAAGGACAAAATAATATAAATACTATATGGCAGAAGACTTGCAATTAATAGGTAATACAAAGGAAGAAAAGTATAAATCATTGCTACCTCAAATTGAAGCAATGGTATCTGGAGAAAATGATTTAATTGCTAATATGGCAAATATTTGTGCGGCATTAAAATTTGGATTTAATTTTTTATGGGTAGGTTTTTATATAGTAAAAAATGATGTTTTGGTGCTTGGTCCATTTCAAGGCCCGGTTGCTTGTTCGCGTATTCAAAAAGGAAAGGGCGTTTGTGGAACCTCTTGGAATAATAAAGAAACAATAATAGTTGATGATGTGGATTTGTTTCCGGGGCATATTGCTTGCAGCTCTTTTTCAAAATCTGAAATTGTAGTTCCGTTGTTTGGCAATTATAATAATGTAATTGCTGTTTTAGATATTGACAGCGAAACGCTTTCATCGTTTGATAAAATAGATGCTTTTTATTTGACAGAAATTATAAAGCCGTTGATGCACTAAATGGATTCAATTTGCTTATTTATATAAAAATTATAATCTTTGATAATAAACAGCCTAAAAGAGAACTAGAATGGAAATAAAGCGCGTATTTGATATTTTAGAACTATATAAATCCCAATACAGAAAAAACGATGTATTGTCAGCCAAGGTAAATAAAAATTGGAAAAAATATAGTAGCGACGATTTAATAAATTATAGTAATTGGGTTAGTTATGCCTTAATCAAAATGGGGCTGAACCCTGAAGATAAAATATCAATAATTTCAAACAACCGACCTGAATGGAATTTTTGTGATTTTGGTTCTCAGCAAATAAATATTGTAACAGTTCCAATTTTTCCAACCATTAGTAATCACGATTTACAATTTATATTAAATCACTCTGAAGCAAAACTTATTTTTATTTCAGATAAAACGATTTACACTAAATTAGTGGCGCTCGAAAAAGAATTGCCCAACATAAAACATATAATTAGTTTTGAAAAAATTGATGGATTAATGTCTTTTGATGAATTTATTAATTTAGGCATCGAGAACGAAGCTTATGAAAAAGTAAAGACAATTAAAGAATCTATTCTGCCAAGTAATTTGTTAACGATTCTCTACACGTCTGGCACAACCGGTATTCCAAAAGGCGTTATGGTTTCGCACTATAACATGGTTTCAAACGTTATAGCGTGCCAAGGTTTTGCGCCATTTGAAAGCACGTGGAAAGCACTAAGTTTTTTACCTCTAAACCACGTTTATGAACGCATGGTTTGTACTTTGTATTTATATAGAGGAGTTTCAATTTATTATGCTGAAGGATTAGAAACAATTGGCGATAATTTAAAAGAAATTCAACCACAAGTTTTCGTTTCTGTTCCAAGATTAATTGAACGAGTTTATGAAAAAATTACAGCAACGGGCGAAAAATTAACAGGCGCAAAGCGTAAAATTTTCGATTGGAGTTTGCGTATTGCAAATAAATATGAGCTAAATAATAAAAATGGATTATGGTATAATATTCAACATAAAATAGCAGATAAATTAGTTTATAGTAAATGGCGCGCAGCTGTTGGCGGTAAATTAGTTTGTATTGCATCTGGCGGCGCGGCATTAAATCCTAAATTAGAACGTATATTTTTATGTGCAAATATTGTATGTTTACAGGGATATGGTCTAACAGAAACATGTGTAGTTGTTAGCGTGAACCGTTATGGGGATGATAATATTAGAATAGGAACTTGCGGGCCGGTTATTGAAGGTGTTCAAGTAAAAATAGCAGAAGAGAACGGAGAAATTTTGGTTAAAGGCCCAAATGTGATGAGTGGATATTACAAAAATGAGGAGGCTACAAAAGAAGTAATTGATATAGACGGCTGGTTTCATACCGGTGATGTAGGAACAATTGTTGAAGGAAAGTTTTTAAAAATAACAGATAGAATCAAAGAAATTTTTAAAACAAGTTCTGGTAAATATATTGCGCCTTTAATGATTGAAAATAAAATAAAAGAGTCGCGTTATGTTGAGCAAAGTATGGTTATTGGCGAAGGGCAAAAACACGCCTCTGCTTTAATTGTTCCATCATTTACTAATTTCAAAGAGTTTTGTAAGGACAACCGTATTGAGTGGACCACTAACGAAGAAATGAGCAAACACCTTGAACTTAAACGGATTATTAATGATCATGTAAAACAAATAAATAAAGTGTTGGCGCCATACGAACAACTAAAACGTTGCGAAATTTTAACTTCCGATTGGAGCATTGAAGGAGGAGAGCTTACTCCAAAAATGAGTCTTAAGCGCAAGGTCATTAAAGAAAAAAATATCCTTGTTATTAATAAAATTTTTTCAGTAGAAGAAGAATAAATGCATCCAATTTCTGAAAAACTAATTACTTGGTACAATATTAATAAAAGAGATTTGCCGTGGAGAAATATTAATGACCCTTATAAAATATGGTTGTCTGAAATTATTTTACAACAAACCCAAGTAATACAAGGGTTAAATTATTATTTAAAATTTGTAGAAAATTTTCCTACGGTTACCGATTTAGCTAACGCTCCCGAAGATGTAGTGATGAGGTTATGGCAAGGTTTGGGTTATTATTCCAGGGCCCGTAATTTACATTCGGCAGCTAAATTTATTCAAAATACGCATAAAGGCGTTTTTCCTAAAACTTATATTGAAATAAAAGAATTAAAAGGCGTTGGTGATTATACCGCTGCTGCGGTTACGTCTTTTGCCTTTAAATTGCCTTATGCAGTTGTTGATGGTAATGTTTATCGTGTTTTAGCAAGATTATTTAATGTTGAAACGCCAATAAATTCAACTCAAGGAAAGAAAGAATTTCAATTAATTGCCGAAGAAATTTTAAATCTAAAAAATCCAGACATTCATAATTCGGCCATTATGGAATTTGGCGCACTGTTTTGTAAACCACAAAATCCAAAATGCGAAGATTGTACTTTGAAATTGCATTGCCTTGCATTTAAAAATAAAACAGTTTCTTTATTGCCTGTAAAAATAAATAAAGTAAAAATCAGAAACAGGTATTTCAATTATATAATATTTAATTATAAAAAGAAAGTCTATATAACCAAAAGAACAGAAAAGGATATTTGGCAAAATTTATATGAATTTTATCTTATCGAAAGCGACCATTTAATTGATGAAATGACGGTTTTGGCAAATGAAGAGCTGAATAAACTGTGTATAAATTTTAACTTAAAAAACAAAACAACATTAAAAAAACATATTCTTTCCCACCAACATATATATGCAAATTTTTATGAATTAGAAATTACAACCCCTTTTAAGTCACAGTTATTCGTAGAAATAAATCGCGAGGAATTAGATAAATATGCAACGCCTCAGTTAATCAATAAATATTTACTGGTTAAGGGAAATATCACCACAACTTAATCTGTCAACACTTTCCATATTTTTATTTATATTTGACTTGTAATTATAAGGAAGAATGATTAGAAAAATTGTGTTTAATAGTTTAGTTTGTTGTTCTTTTTCTATGTTGGCACAAGATCATATAAAGACAGCTGATATACTGATATATTATACTCCAAATACCGAATTTGTTTTCCCAACCTCTAAGATTGTTAATTCCCAAACAACAGAAACCATTAGGAAAAATTTTTTATCAGTTAATTTATCACAACGGTTTGAAAACACATACAACTCAAATGTTACTAATCCGCTAAGCAATGCCGCTCACAACTTTTTTGGTTTAGGTAATATTAGTGACGTTCGGTTTGGTATTGATTATGGATTAACGAATTATTTGACATTAGGCATTGGAAGAAGTAAATTTAAAGAAATGTTTGATGGAACAATTAAATGGAGAATGCTTACTCAAACGAAAGCAAGTAGGCCCGTATCGATTTGTTTTTACGGAAATATAGGCTATTCAACAATGAGTACAGAAAAGTTGTATGCAGGCGTTGTTCCAATAAAAAAAAATGAATTGCATAGATTTCAATATTGCAGTCAATTACTAATAGCTCGAAAAGTTAATGAAAAGATTTCTTTACAAATAATGCCAACCTATGTTTATCGAAATTTTATAAAGTTAGATATGAATACGAAAAATTATCGTGAAGAGAAAAATGGTTTATTTTCAATGGGCGTTGCGACTCGTTTAAAACTCACAAAAAAAATAGTTTTTGTTTTAGATTACTTTTATAATTTTTCTTCATTTCAAAATAAAAATCCATTGGGATATTATAATGCTTTTGGCATCGGCCTTGAATTATTAATACGAAAAAGAATGTTTAATTTTAATTTTACAAATAGTGATGCTGTTTTAGAAAGTAGTTTTATGCCATACACAAGAAGCACATGGGCAAGAGGGCAAGTTAAACTAGGGTTCAATATTTCAAAATGGTTTATTCTTTAATGGCCGCCTATTTGTTATCACATTCTATTATATCTAAATCGATAACTGCGGTTAATTTGCCTGCGGATTCCTTATTTAATCAAGAGTCATTATTTGCCGATAATTTATTAAAACCAACACATGAATATCCTATTTTTAGTAATTCAACTATTATAATTTGGCCATTAATTGTTTTTTTGATTGTATTGATAATTTATGTCTCTGCAAGTGTTTCTAGTCCAAAAAAGTTTTTTGACCTACTTTCCTCCTCATTTAGCCTTCAGGCATCTAAGCAATTATTTAGAGAAGACTATAAGTTAAATAAGCGAACCCCAATTTTTTTTACAATCAATTTCATTTTTGTATTAACTTTTTTGGTTTTTAAGACAAATGAATATTTTAATAATGCTTTATTTTTAGATTACGGAGCAGTAATTCAATATTTATTTTTTGTAATTATTTTGGTTATTGCTTATTCAACAAAATTTTTAGTAATTAGTTTTTTTTCTTATTTCTTAAAAATTGAAGATTTGGGTAGGGAGTATTTGTTTAATGTTTTGGTTTTTTGCCACTCGCTTTCCTTTATTCTATTTCCTTTTGTTATATTTTTACAGTTTTCGAAAGTCCCTTCTCGTTATTTTTTATACCCGGCTCTTATAATTAGTGGTGGATTTTATTTATTAAGGTTAATTAGAACACTATACATTGCCTACGCTGAACAAAACATTAGAATTATTCATATTTTTATTTACCTTTGTGCTTTAGAAATTTTGCCTCTTTTGATATTAGTTAAGTTTCTCTTTTTAAATTTTTAAGTATTTGGTTTTTTGATATGGCTATAAAGAAAAAAAAATCTGTTAAAATAAATGTTGCGAAAACAAAAAAAGTAGCTGTTGTAAAAAAGAGTAAGAAAGCTCTTTCCACAAAAAAGCAACTGCCTTTGAAAAAAAACGTTGTTAAAAAGAAAGTGGAAGGCAAGCCAATAGCCAAAAAGACCGCTCTTAAAAGCAACAAGGTTAAAAAAGCACAACCTAAGAAATCTCTCGTTAAAAAGGCAAGCGTAAAGAAAGTAGCAAAAAAAGTTATTGTTAAAAAACAGAATAAGGTTGTAAAAAGAGTTGTTGTTCCGGTTGTAAAAAAGAAAGCAGAAATTGCCCTTAATAAAAAGAACAAATCTCCAAAATCTTTAACTCCAAATGTTGAATTAAAAATCAGGGAAGTTAAAAAAAGGGTAAAGGCGTTAGAGGTTATAGATACTGAACACAAGACGGTAAAAGTTGGAGTAAAAACCAAAAAGCAACTTATAGCCGTTATTCCTCAACCAATTATTGAAGTTTCGAATTTTCCAAAAACAAAAGTTAAAACAATTTTAATTTCACAACCAAAACCTGAAAACGACAAAAATCCATATTATGATTTATCGAAAAAATACAATTTAATTGAAACTTTTCGTCAGTTTATCAAAATAGAAGGTTTGCCTGTTAAAGATTTTAGAAATCAAAGAGTTGATATTTTAGAACATAAGGCAGTTATTTTAACTAGTAGATTAGCTGTTGATCATTATTTCAGAATGTGTAATGAAATGAGAGTTACCGTTCCAGAATCGATGAAGTACTTTTGTATAAATGAAGCAACAGCTTACTATTTGCAGAAGTATATACAATACAGAAAAAGAAAAATATTCTTTGGGCATCAAACTATTAGAGATTTAGTTGATGTTATTAAAAAAAACAAAGAAGAGAAATTTTTACTTCCAGCATCAGATGTTCACAAGGAGCAAATCTGTGAGTTTTTAGATGCTATTGGAATTAAATATACAAAGGCAGTTATGTATCGCACAGTAAGTGCTGATTTATCTGATGTAAAAAATCTGAATGATTATGATCTTTTAGTTTTCTTTACTTCGGCTGGTATTAATTCTTTGAAACAAAATTTCCCAAACTTTAAACAAGGTAATACTAGAATTGCTTGTTTTGGCACCTCTACTGCCGAAACGTTAAAAAAACAAGGATATAGACTTGATATTTATGCGCCAAACCCAAAAAACCCAAGCATGTCTGGCGCAATTGATGATTATATTAAAGAGGCTAACAAGCGTTAGTCTTTTATCTAGGCCTTTAAATAGTTTTTAACTCTTTGTTTCATGTTTACATTTTCTAAAATAGAAAGGCTTTGCAGTAAAACCGCTATTGACGCTCTTTTTTCAGGCGGAAAATCGAAAACACAATTCCCAATAAAACTTATTTATAAAATATCTGAGTTTGATAGTCCGTTTCCTGTAAGAGCAATGTTTGTGGTTCCGAAAAAAAAACATAAACGAGCCAATAAACGAAATATAATAAAGCGCAGAATGAGAGAAGCGTATCGGCTAAACAAACAAATACTTTATGATTCTTTTATGAATGCCAAATACGATATTATGTTTGTGTATTTAAGCACCGAGGAAAGCGAGTATAGCTTAATAGAAGATAAAATGAAGCAATTAATAAACCAATTAGTAGAAAAATCGTAGGTCTAAAAAATTTAATAATAGTAGTCGTTTATTTAAACACACTAATTGTTCCTTTCCTTTCATAATGCGCCTTATCTAAACCCGTGGCTTTTATAGTATAGAAGTAAATCCCATCATTAACTATGTTTCCAGATTTGTTTTTTCCGTCCCAACTCATTTTTCCAGTATCTGTATTTTCAAACATTAATAATCCCCAACGGTCAAAAACTGACATTGATATTTGTCCAATATTAAAAGTGTTTAAATAAAACACATCATTATTTCCGTCTCCATTTGGAGTAATAACATTTGGGATTGTTAGAACTGATGGAACTTCTACGTTAATATATTTAACAGCGCTATCAACACAAAATCCATTGGTTGCAGTTAAAACAACCATATATGTGCCTTGTGTTATATATGTTGTATTAGTTGTTGAAAACGATGAGCTTGAGTTGCCAAAATCCCATAAATAACTTACGGGCCCTGTGTTAACACTTGTGTTTGTAAAATTAACTATTAAAGGCGCTAAGCCCTCATACACATCTGCTATAAAGGAAACATCAATAGTTTCGTGTGAAACATTTTGTGTAGCAGTTGCCGTGCACCCATTTGCTGAATTTGTTGCAATTACCGTGTATGTTCCTGCATTTGAAACACTGTATGTATTTCCAGTTCCTGATGGTAATAACCATTGGTAAGAATAAGGACCGCCAATAACACTATTTGCTGTTAAAATCAAACTATTTGTAGAGCATGGAATAACGGTAGAGGTTGAGCTAATATTTACATCCGCAATAGTGCTTGTTGTTATGCTTAAAAACGCAGAAGAAACGCAACCCAACAAGGTACCCGTAACCGTATAATTTGTTGTTGATATTGGCGAAACTATTATTGAATTACTTGTTGATCCCGTGCTCCATAAATAAGACGTTGCGCCGCTTGCGATAATAGTTGAGGTTTGTCCAGCGCATATTGTAGTTGAATTTACGGTAATGGTTGGTGTTGGATTTACCGTTACGGTCGCGCTATTTGATACAGAACAACCAAACGATGCTCCTGTAACTGTATAAATTGTAGTCGATGTTGGAGAGACCACTAAACTATTTGTTGTTATTCCTGTATCCCAAGTGTAAGATAAGGCGCCGCTCGCTGTTAATGTTGCGGCTTGCCCAGCGCATATTGATGTTGAATTAATAGTTAAGCTTGGAGATGGATTTACCGTTACCGTGGCCGTATTTATAGAAGCGCAACCTAAAGAAGTTCCAGTAACTGTATAAATTGTTGAAGCTGTTGGAGAAGCCAATAACGAATTTGATGTTTCTCCAGTGTTCCAACTATAAGTTGCAGCACCACTTGCAATAATTGTTACCGTTTGTCCTGAACAAATTGTTGCTGAGTTTACAGAAATAATGGGAAGTGGGGTTACTGTAATGTTCGCCGTATTATAAGCAGCGCAGCCTAAAGATGTTCCTGTAATTGTATAAATAGTTGATGATGTAGGCGAAACAGTAATAGAATTTGTTGCTTCTCCGGTATTCCAACTGTATGTAGTTGCTCCGCTTGCTATTAATGTAGTTGATTGGCCAGCGCAAATTGTAGAGCTTATTGGTGCCGCGGATGAGTTAATAGAGAGTGTTGGCGATGGCGTTATTGATAAAGAAAATGATGTTGCACTTGAACAGGCAGAAGAAGGGGTGAAGTTTATGGAGTAAGTACCAACTGCGCTTAATGAAAAATTAATAAGCCCCGAACTTGAATTAATATTTAATCCCGATGGGCTTGCCGAAAAAGTTCCTGTTGATGCTCCTGTTAATGTTGGTGTTGTAATTGAAGCAGATGTACAAAAAGAGCTACCACCATAATTTAATACTGTAATTGGCGCAATTGCAGGAACCCCAGAAACAGCCATAACGTATGCACCAATTGTGCCCGATATTCCATTTACAACAATAGAAGCAACGCTTTTTGCTTGATCAATACAAGATAAATTAATGTCTAAATAATATAGGTTAGGATTACTTGGAAGACCTCCACTTGATACAACCGAAGAAATACGGTTACATCGACCTAAACAACACTTAGCTACACTAGAGCCTCCAAACCAATCTGAGATTATAAAACTTCCAAAACTCGTTGTTGAAAGATCGGTGTATTTAACAGTAATACTCATATTACTTGTTCCTTCAGTTGAAAAAACTAAAAAACTAAGATTACTGTAACTGCTTGGGCTTGTTAAAGAAATTGTTTTAGATGTGGCAGTTTGAACATAAAAGGCGTTATTGCCAGTATATGGCATTAATTGATATGTTTTGGCCCCAGTTACTACAACGCCTGTATTAGGCAAACCACCACCAAACCCCATTGTTGATGCAAATGCCGCGCTATAAAAAACGGTGTTCGATGTACTAAAAGCATCTAATGCCTGAGAAGTTGTTGCTAATGCGTTTGGAGCAGTTTCAGCAACAGCGTCAATATTAAACCCCGTAACCGTTATGGGGCTATATGTTTGAGAAATACACGCATTAGAAAAAGTAAAGATAATTAAAAAATATAGAAGCTTGATTTTTGACTTTTGCATTTTTAACTTATTGTTTTTAATATATTTGCTAACTAAATTTTATTTAAAGACAGTTATTGTCCCTTTTAAATCATATCCTTTATCATCTAGCCCAGAAGCTTTTATAATATAAAAATATGTTCCATCAGTTACAATATTTCCTGATGTGTTTTTTCCATCCCAACTCATTTTTCCAGTATCGGTATGTTCATACATTTTAATTCCCCAACGATCAAAAACAGTCATTGTTATTTGTCCCATATTTAATGCATCTAAAAAGAAGAGATCATTGTTCCCGTCACCGTTTGGAGTAATTACATTAGGAACTTTTAGTTCTGAAACTATGTCAACTTTAATAAATCTAATTGCTGTATCCACACAAAAACCTTTTGTTGCTGTTAAAACAACCATATATAATCCTGGGCTTACATAAATAGTACTGGGTGACACAGATGGCCCTGTTGTTGTAAACGTTGTTGTTGAGTTTCCTAAATTCCAAGAGTATATTACAGAATTACTAGGCGTGTTAACACTTGTGTTTGTAAAATTAACTGATAGCGGCATTAATCCTTGATAAGTATTTGCTATAAAAGAGGCATTAATTGTTTCATGTTTAAGAATTTTTGTTGCTGTTGCGGTACAGCCGTTTACTGAATTTATTGCCGTAACAGTATAAATTCCTGCAGACGAAGCGGCATAACTAGTTCCCGTTCCTGTTGGTGCTGACCATAAATACGTATAAGGTCCACCAACAGTACTGTTTGCTGTTAAGATTATAGTATTTGTAGAACAAGGAATAATAGTTGAAGGCGAAGTTATATTTACATTTACCAATGTGTTTGAAGTAATTGTTATCACTGATTGTGTTGCGCATCCGCCCGGAAAAGAGGCCGTTGTTGTATAAGTTCCTCCCGCTGTTATAGGATAAGGATTAGTGGTTGACGTTGTAACCCCGTTATACCAAGTAAAAACAACCCCTGCCAGCGATGACGTAGATGTTGCTTGAAGGGTACTTGCTGTGCAAGTCACACTCATTTGAGGCGTTACATTTACGCTTAAGTTTGGAATTGCTGATTGCAAAGTATAGGTTGTTTTACAGCCAGACGCTAAATTAGTTGCAGTTAAAGTAAAAACACCTGACGCAGTAGATGATCCTGGATTACTTACTGGTGAAGGAAAAGGAAGTGTTGGAGCAAGCCAACCTAATGCGATACCGGCTGTAGAATTTGCAATTAAAGTAATTGTGCCCGAGTTACAAGCTGCCGAATATGTGGCTACAGGACCAACAGTATTGGACGTTATTATTACCGGAACCGTTGTTGTGCATAAACTTAATGTGTTTGTTAATATAACAGAATACGTTCCTGCAGAACTAGCCACAAAACTAGATGTAGGTGTATTTGTCCATACAGCAGTGGTGTTTGCTCCCGTAAGCGCACTTACCGTTATTGTACTTACTAAACAAGATAAGTTTCCTGTTAACGGATTTACGGTATAAGTTGGAGCATTAGTGAAGGATAATATTGACACCGTTGTTGTATTTCGGCAGCCATAAGCATCAATTACCTGAACCGTATAATTTGTTCCAGGACTTAATCCTAACCCAACTGATGTTGTTGAGGCCGCGGGGGTCCAACTATATGTGTATGGAGCAATGCCGCTAACAACGTTTATTGTTGCAGACCCCGTGGAATTTGTACACGTTGCTTGAGCCGTAATGTTGGTTACCGTTGGATTAGGAGATACGTTTAAAACAACATACTTTATTGTTGGACCATAACAAGCTCCCGCAGGCGACATTGTTAAAGTATAAGTTCCGGGAGATGCAGTTAAAATAGACTGAGTTGTAACGGAAGAAATGCCACTACCTGCTGGGCCCTCCCATAAATAAGGGCCTAAGCCAGTAGGAGCAATAATTAATGCGGAAATAGAACCGCAGGTTGAGATATTAATTGGGGTCATTGGCGTTGCATCAAAAATAGTTCCGTTTAAGCTTATTTCAAGAGGAAGGCATTGACAATCGAAGTATGCATAACCATAATGCCCTGAAAGTGTGCAATCCCCAACCGTAAACTGAATGGTAACAAATGAACCAATATATGGAGATAAATCTAACGATTGTATGGACCAAGGCTTGTAATGCCCGGCACCAAAAGCAATCCAGCCAACAGCCGTAGTGGTACAAGCAGTACTCGGCGCAGAAAACGCTAAATAAGGACAGGCTAAAGTGTTGCCAGCACTATCAATTAAACTAATATTTACAAAAGGTTGTTCGTTACAATTATGGGCACCAGCACTATTTAAAACAGCGGCGAAAGCAACCTGTAAAATAGCGTTACTAGATGTAACATTAAATGATTGTTCAATTCTATCTACTTTTGCTCCAGTAGCTACGTTATTTACACGAGCTATTTGTGTTCCGCCAAACGGAGAAGCTAAAGGAAGTGTTGTTCCACCAACAGTAGGGTCAAAACCGGTAGAGGGTATAACGGCAGAATTTGCCGCACCAACAGTTGGACAACAGCCACCCATTGTTATAGAGTTTGTATTTGTGCCAGTTGAGCCAACCCATCCAAAAAAAGAACCAGATTCAAAATCCATATTTGTACATGACGGCTGCACAATTGTTGTTGCTGTTGATTTAGGAAAATAATCAGAACCACTCCCTTTAAAATATTTAGAAAAAATAAATTCTCTTTTTGCAATTTGTAATTCTAGTTTTAATTGCGCTCCAATCAATCCATGAGAAGCGCTGTGTTTAATAAATTCTTGTTCATTAAAGCCTTTAAGGGAATCGTTGGCTTGAAAATTATATTGTGATTTTAATTTTCCTACACATAAGGTAAGGATACAAACTAGTATTAAAGAAAATAATGATTTCATAACAAAATAAATTTTTTTGCTAATATAAAAAACTTATTTTGAAAAAAAGTAATTTTCAAAAGTTATTAACTAAAGAGGGCGTTTGGCTGAGTGAATCAAATAATTAGAGATTGTTTAATGCCGAATCTTAAAACTAAATCCCAAATTGTTCAAAATGATGATTTGTGTGTTTATAAAACATATTGTTCCATTCTATAGCTGTCAATTTTCCCATTGAGGCATTTTCTTTTCCTTCAAAATAAATCGCACCTTTTTTTTCTGTCTCGATAATGTTATTAATATATTCTATTTTTTCTTTTTCGAAATCGCGTTCATTAGAAATAATAAATACTGGATTGGTGCGTGAGTTTTGAGAGTATTTTTTTTCGCTAACAATTATTTTTTTTACAAAAAGTTTCATCATTAATTTTGTAAAAAAAGAAACGCGCGGGCTTATTTTTCCATAAGCTAAATCATAAGAAACGTTTAAATGTGCTAACATTTGCGAAGCATCCATTTTACCCCATCGCGGCGGTGTTTGTGCCAATAACTTGTTTAATCTATTTATTGTTTGCTCTGTTGTTTTTGGACTATAAACGCTTGGTATTGCCATTTTTAATTATGCTTTTAAATTTATTAAGTCATTCATTTTCATTAATAAATCCAT
>CAIYSA010000293.1 GCA_903928655.1 uncultured Bacteroidota bacterium | reverse complement strand
AATTTCAAGGCGTTAAAATTGAACCTACTTATGAAGAAAGTTTAAGAGATTATTCGGCTATTTATAATAAAAAGCCAGACAATACTATCAACTTAGAAAAAGACAAAAAGAAAGATGATAAGTAAGAAGAATAATAGTGCAACTGCACAATCTTCTATTGTTATAAAGGACACCGAATTAATTTCTGTTCTGCAAGCTTTACCTATTGGCGTTTTTATTCACCATAAAGGAAAATGTTTATTTGCAAATACCGAGGCTTGTACTATATTAGAAGAGAAAAGCATTAAACATATTATCGGAAAATATTTAATAGATTATATTATTCCAAATCAAGCTAATTTAAGTTTAGATAGAATAAAAAGAGAATTAAAAGGAGAAGTTTTAAAAAATAAAACATATTTAATAAAAACAGCAAAAAAAAATGAAGTAGAAGTAGATTTAAAAACAACAACGGTTTTTTTTAACGGCAGCAATTGTTTACAAACCACAATGACTAATGTTTCCGCCGAAAAAAAGTTGGCAGAGGAAATTCTTCGCGCTAGACTAGCCGAAAAAACGAACGACGTTTTAGTTAATGTAATTAGAGAAAGAAACGCAACCGAAGCAAAATTAAATACCATTTTTAATACGTCAACACATATTATTTGTACTGTTGACAAAAATTTTAAATTATCATCTTTTAATCAAAATTATTATAATCAAATGTTTGATTTTTATAATAAGATTTTAGTAATGGGTCTTGATTATAAAAAATTATATAAATCAATTTTTAATAAGAGTGATTATATTTATTGGCTTAGTAAATTTGAATCGGCATTTAAAGGTGAAAACATTATTTTTGAAACAAAAAAACTGCTTGACAATGGTGATTATATTTATAGAGAAATATTTTTAAATCCAACCTTTGATAATAATGGAACTGTTTCTGAAATAGTAGCAATTTCTCATAACATTACCGAAAGAAAAACGAATGAAATAAAAGCACAAGAGAAATCAGCAAAATTAGTAGCAATTTTTGAAAGCTCTGCCCATCTCATTTGGACTGTTGATAAAGAATTTAATCTAATAGAATGTAATAATAATTTCATTAAAACATTTCGCGATAATTACAACGCAACCCCTATTTTAAAAAAACCAGCGCATCTTGTTTTACCTAAAGAGAAGCAGCAAAAATACAAGTCGTATTGGTATGATTTATATACTAAAGTTTTAAATGGAAATTCTTTAAAATTTGAACGAACACAGTTTACTATTGAAGGCGAGTATTCGGTAAAAGAAATATACCTAAACGCCATCAGAAACACTAATAACGAAATTGTGGAAATTGCTTGTCTTGCACACGATATTACCGAGAATAAAATTTTTGAAAAACAAATTTTAGAGCAATCAGCAAAATTAAAAGCAATTTTTGAAAGTGGAGATCAGTTAATGTGGTCTATTACGAAAGATAGAATTATTACATCTTTTAATCAAAATTACTCCAAATCAGTCTTTGATTTGTATGGACATTATCCTGAAATTGGTAAGGCAGTAGGTTCCGATAATTCAGTAAAATATCATCCATATTGGGATGATAAATACATGGAAGCGTTTAGCGGGAAAAAGGTCGAGTTTATTTCTGAAAGAAAAACATTAAAAGGCGAAGTAATAGTTAGACAAATGATTTTAAATCCTATAAAAGATGCTTTTAATAATGTTATAGAAGTGTCTGGTATTGGTTTCGATATTACTGAAAATAAAAAAAACGAAGAAAGGGTTTCTCAATCTCTAAAAGAAAAAGAAATTTTATTAAAAGAAGTTCATCACAGGGTAAAAAACAACATGCAAGTAATTTCTAGTATTTTGAATTTACAATCATCTTATGTTAAAGACGAATACGCTTTATCTTTATTAAAAGAATGCCAAAACAGAATTAAATCAATGGCATATATTCACGAAAGCCTATACCAAACTAAGAATTTTGAAGGCGTTAATTTTTCGGAATACATAAGCACGCTTAGCAAAAACCTAGTTCATACCTATTCTGTTAATACTAAAAATGTTAAATTAATTCTAAATTTAAGCGATTTATTCCTAAATTTAGATTTATCAATACCTTGTGGACTAATTATTAACGAAATTATATCAAATTCATTAAAATATGCGTTTCCTAGTAAAAAGGGTGGAATAATCTTTGTAAATTTGACCGTTAAAAATAAATTAGTTAATATTGAAATTGGCGATAATGGAATTGGAATACCGGGCCATATTGATATAAAACAAACACAAACATTAGGATTACAGCTCGTAGATACGCTTATAGAACAAATTGACGGGTCTTTAAAACTAGAAAGAAATAACGGCACTAAATTTATTATAAAATTTAAAATTTAAAAAATGGAAAACATTACAAGTGTTTATATTGTTGAAGATGAAAGTATTGTTGCAAAGGACATTCAAAATAGTTTAAAAAAATTAGGTTATAATGTGCTCGGTATTAGTAATAATGGAACCGATGCAATTAAGCAAATTGTAGACTTAGAACCAAACATTGTGTTAATGGATATTATGATAAAAGGCCCATTAACAGGAATTGATGTATCTGAAATAATTAAAAAAGAATATAATATCCCTGTAATTTTTTTAACAGCATATGCTGACGAAAACACATTAGCGAAAGCTAAAATTACGCAGCCCTATGGCTATATTTTAAAACCATTTAAAGAAATAGATTTACATTCTACTATAGAAATGGCTATTTACAAGCACAAAAAGGATACAGAATTACAAAAAGAACGAGATTTTTTATACTCTTTAGTTGATAGTAAAGACGAGGCCGCAAGGGATATTTTATTCGTAAAATCAAATAGCCGTTTAGTTAAAATTTATTTAAAAGATATTTATTTTGTTGAGGCCCTTAAAGATTATGTTGTTTTAAACACACAATACACGCGCTATACCATTCATTCAACAATGAAAGATATTGAGAAAAAACTAGACAACGGTGATTTTGTTCGCGTTCACCGTTCGTTTATTGCGCGTATCGACAAAATTCAAACTATCGAAAATCAAACCGTTGTTTTAGAAGAAAATAAAAAAGTAATCCCTATTGGCGGTTCTTACCGTGAAGAATTATTGAGGAAGATCAATTTAATTTAATCAATCCTTCTCTTTCGCTTTATTTTTAATTAAACCCTTATTTCTAAATAATTATATGTTTCAAAGAAACATATAATTATTTATTTTAATCTTAAAAAACATGTCCTTCATTCAAAATCCAAAAATCAGTTTATTACTTTGTTTTATTAATATTACTTCTGCGTTTAGCCAAACTCCAGGCAAGGATAGTTTATTTATTGGCATGATGTCAAGTACAATTGTTAGATATGGAGAAGCGCCTCGCGCATACGACTACTCTGCAGCTTATGGATATAAATTAGGGGCTGGTTCAGAGTTTAAAGTTATTAGAGACAAAGAATTTCGTAAAATTATTTGTTTGTTTCCCGAGTCGTGTGAAAAGTATTCTGAGGGAATATCTCATGCGCGACAAGCTAAGTGGCTAGGAGCTGCCCAAATATTATCAGGTCTTGTTGCAATTGGAGGGGCTTTTGGGAGCGCTATTTCGTTTTCAACAAAAAAGCAAACAAGAGGTTTAATTTTTTTAGCTGTTGGCGTTACTGGAACAATCGGCTATTTTTCCTTTAAACATAAAGGACAAAAAAAATTGAATAACGGTGCTGATTATCTTGCGGAATCGGTCAATATTTATAATTCGCATTTAAAGAAATAAATGGTATTAATGTTTTTTAATACTTAGCATTAATATTTAGAATAAAGTTTATATTTACAAAAATCAGAAACATGAAAAACATATTATTATTATTTGCAGTGTTGATTGCTATTGGCGGCTGTAAGAGAAAACAGGAATTGCGAACACTTGAAAGTAACGAAATTATTGCTAATGGTCCCGAGACATGTTATAATGGAGTTTTAGATGGTGATGAGTTTTTTATAGATTGCGGCGGAGGTTGTACGCCTTGTAATTTCCCCGTAGCCCCATGTAATCCAACTTTAAATACAATTAAAATGGGAACTGCTTCATACTCAACTTTCCCTAATCCCGGCTCTAGTTATACTTTTTCTGGCTCCTACACTAGTGGCTTTGCTTATAATCTTGTTGTTCAAGGATTCGATTTAACTAAAATTTACAAAATTGTAAATGATCCTGGTAGCAGTGTTAGTTACGGTCAAGCAAAAATGTACTTATCGTCATCTGGGTTTTCTTTCGCTGATATTCGTATATTATCTGGCGATGTTTATATTACTAAAGTTGGAACCGTATACTATGCAACCATTTGTAATGCTATTGGCAAATACAATTCGTTATCTACAACATTCACTTTCGAGGCTAAATTAACCTATTAGTTAAATAAATTTTTTTATGAAATATACTTTTACTTTTTTATTATTTTGCTTTTGCGCTTCTCTTGTTGCTCAGAAAAAGCAAACCAAGGCTTCAACTTATAGCTTAATAAGGGATAACACTGATAATAAATTTATTTTAGGTAATCTGGAATTAATAAACCTTACTGTTTCTGGTTCCCGAATGAGTATGGCTGGTGGTCCTGGTATTAAATTTCTTATGAAAGGACTTTATGCAACTGCTGATTACGAATATCATTATTTAGACGGTATGGCAGATGCTTTAGTTGCTAATAGCCAAACAGGTTATTCTATTTATAAAAATCAAAATTCACGAAACGGCGAAGCCACAATAGGTTATTTTTTTAAGAAAAGTATAGAAAAAAAAGTAAGAATGGGTTTATATACACAAGGCAATACTCATTATTATACAAATGTTGATGCTCATGTAAATAAAATTTATGGACTTCATGTAGGCTATAAAACAGGTTTTGTAAACATGTCGTTACCCACAACATATAACGTGGCTACAAATATGCAATATGGTTGGTTTACTTTTGGTCCTAGTATTGGAAATATTGAAGATGTTATTGCGGAATTTACGGAGTACGGGACTAAAAAATCACAATATTTTTCTAGATTTTATTTCAATCTTATTTATGTTGCAAATTCTAAAGTTGAAGATGTTTATACCGTAGTAGAACCAACGTCTTCTGCCGGGCCAAGTGTTACCTTGCTTTATGAAACTAACCTTTCTGGAAGTGTTAAAATGACGAATTTTGGTTACAACATTGGCTATGAAACATATCGTTTTTCTAAATTTGGATTTAACACAAAAATTGAGTTAGGACTTGCCCCTGGAGTTATTGACCCAACTATTAGAAACATTAGCAATCTTTATTTTGCATTTAAAGTTTCTATGGGCTTAGGAAAAACCTTATAATTATCAGTTTAGATTATTAAATCAAGTTGTGTAATTGGCCCTTTAATCTCCTAAGTTTTGTTTTTCTTATAATACTAGCAAATTTTCCTATCTTCGCATTCTTCTATAAATGCAAACTCAATATGATGTCATAGTAGTTGGCGCAGGTCATGCAGGTTGTGAGGCCGCTGCAGCCGCCGCAAACATGGGTTCAAAAGTTTTACTTTTAACCATGAATATGCAAACTATTGCCCAAATGAGCTGTAATCCAGCAATGGGAGGTATTGCAAAAGGACAAATTGTTCGTGAAATTGATGCGCTAGGTGGTTATAGCGGAATTGTTTCTGATAAATCTGCCATCCAGTTTCGTATGTTAAACCGTTCTAAAGGACCCGCCATGTGGAGTCCGCGTACGCAAAACGATAGAATGTTATTTGCGTCTACTTGGAGAGAAATGTTAGAGCAAACGCCTAATGTTGATTTTTGGCAAGACATGTGTCGTGAATTAATTATTTCGCAAGACGGAAAGCGTATTGAAGGAGTAATTTCTGGAATGGGTTTAGAGTTTAAGGCTAAAGCTGTTGTATTAACCAACGGAACATTTTTAAATGGCTTAATTCATTTAGGAGAAAAGCAAATTGGAGGGGGAAGAAGCGGAGAATCAGCAAGTTACGGGATTACAGAACAATTAGTAAAGCTAGGATTTGAAAATGGAAGAATGAAAACAGGCACTCCGCCACGTGTTGATGGAAGAAGTCTTGATTATTCTAAAATGGAAGAACAAGAAGGCGATAATTTATATAGTAAGTTTTCGTACTTAGATAATACAATTCCAATCTCGTTTGATAATAGAGAAGGCAGAAAACCTTTACCTTGTCACATCACTTATACAAACCAAGCGGTACATGATATTTTAAGAACGGGTTTCGAAAAGTCACCAATGTACTCTGGTAGAATTCAAGGCTTAGGCCCAAGATATTGTCCAAGTATTGAGGATAAAATCACGCGGTTTTCGGAAAGAGATAGACACCAATTATTTGTTGAGCCTGAAGGTTGGGATACGGTTGAAATATATGTCAATGGGTTTTCTACATCACTTCCGGTTGATGTTCAACAAAAAGCGATGCGCTTAATTCCTGGTTTCGAAAAAGCTAAAATGTTTCGCCCTGGCTACGCAATCGAATATGATTATTTTCCGCCTACTCAATTAAAATTAACTTTAGAAACTAAGTTAGTAGAAAACCTTTATTTTGCAGGACAAATTAATGGCACAACGGGTTATGAAGAAGCGGCTTGTCAAGGGCAAATGGCTGGCATAAATGCGCATTTAAAAATTAATGAAAAGGATCCTTTTGTTTTAAAAAGACATGAGGCATATATCGGTGTTTTAATAGATGATTTAGTGACTAAAGGAACTGATGAACCTTACCGTATGTTTACGTCTCGTTCAGAATATCGTTTATTATTGAGACAAGATAATGCTGATGTCCGTTTAACGCCTCTATCCCACTCTATTGGTTTAGCAAGTAAGGAACGTTTTGATGCGGTTACTGAAAAAATTAAAAACTATGAAGCGCTTATAAAGTATTTTAAAAATACGAGTGCTGAACCTGAAGAAGCAAATGTTTATTTAGAAGAAATAGAATCATCTCCTATTAATCAAAAGGTTCGATATTTTAATATCTTATCTCGGCCTAATGTTAATATAAATGATTTAGCAAAGCATTGTTCAGATTTGAAAAACACGATTGCAAGCTTGGATGAAGAAACCATTATGCAAGCCGAGATTTTAATGAAGTACGAAGGGTATATTGAAAGAGAAAAAGAAGGCGCTGAAAAAGTTGCCAAATTGGACAATTATAAAATTAAACCAGATTTCGATTTTAAAGCTGTAAATAGTTTATCTTTAGAAGCACGGGATAAATTAACAAAACTTCGTCCTGAAACAATCGGACAAGCTAGTCGGATTTCGGGAATTAACCCAGCAGACATTTCTGTTTTATTGGTTCATTTAGGTAGATAGTTCCACGTGGAACATTTGGAACTAAATTCAAGTTGTATATTAGATCAAAATAAATTAAATATGTTAACACTAGAAAAATGTTTAGTATGTGGTTCAGGAAACTTCGAGCCGTTTTTAGTTTGTGAAGATTACACCGTTAGTCAAGAAAGTTTTAATATTGTTTCTTGTAAAGCCTGTGGTTTCAAGTTTACAAATCCACGCCCAGATAATTCTGTTTTAGGAAATTATTATAAAGCAGAATCTTATGTGTCTCACACTAATTCCAAAAAAGGCATCGTAAATAAGCTTTATCATGGAGTAAGAAATTATACCCTTAAAACTAAAGTACAATTAGTTTCTTCTTATGTTTCACTTGGAACATTATTAGATTATGGTTGCGGAACGGGTATGTTTTTAAATGCTTGCAATAAATCTGGTTGGGAAACTTACGGAATGGAGCCTGATGATTCCGCTAGAAAAATGGCTTCAGAACATGGTTTAAATGTGTTCTCTGATAAAGCAAAGGTTCAAACCTATATTACAGATAAAAAGTTTAATGCTATTACCTTATGGCATGTTTTGGAGCACGTTACGGATATGGAAGAAACCTTGGCGTTTTTTAAGTCAAAATTAAACCCAGATGGTGTTTTAATTATAGCTGTACCAAACTATGTTTCATACGACGCACAATATTATAAAGAATTTTGGGCTGCGTATGATGTGCCCCGACATTTACATCATTTTGAGGAAAAGAGTATAAAGTCTTTATTGGAGAATTCAGGTTTCAAATTACAAGAAACCAAACCCATGAAATTTGATAGTTTTTATGTAAGTATGCTTAGTGAAAAATATAAAACTGGTTCTGTTAACTTAATCAAAGCTTTTTTTGTTGGATTAAAGTCTAACCTTTCCGCAAAAAACACAAGCTCCTATTCTAGTACTATTTATATTTTTAAACATAAATAGTTTCACGTGAAACATATTTTAAATAAAAAGTCCTGCCGAAACCGGTAGGACTTTTTTATTGTTGATTTTAAAATAAGTTCGACTTCATTTTTAAAGATTAACTGTAAGTTAAAAGCTACTATGTTTATCTTTTGTTAAGCTTTGCGGCAACCTATAAATTTAACTTATCAGTAAAGTTTCCACAATCGATAAAACATCATTTAATTTTTTCAATGGTTGGCGGTTGCTTGAACTTCAGTTTGGTTAAGATACTGGGACAGTACGTGCTATTTAGAAAATGGCAATTGTACATATCTACTATCTTATTTTCTTGATGTTCTGTATATATTCAAACCCAGTAAATATCAGAATTTTTAAATATAAAGTTTCTTCATAATTGCAGCATTCTTAAAGTCCTGAAAGCCAGTATCTTGGCTATTTATTAGTGTGCCATCGATACATGTCTTTTTGGAATATTTTCAACTTTAGTTTCTCTTTAGAATTAAATAGTAATTTTAAAAAAAACATATTTTGAAATATCTCTTATTGTCGCTTGTTATTTTTTCTAATGAATTTGTAATGTTTTCTCAAAAAAATATTATTGACACAACCATTACTCATTTACCTTTTGCGATCTCTAAAGAAAAGAAATTACCAGAAGAAGAATTAGCTGAAAAACGTGAAGGAACTTATCTAACAGGGATTCCAGATATAAGTTATGATCCATTAAATGGTTTGGGATATGGCGGAGAAGCAACACTTTTTTTTAACGGAAAACGAACCGATCCGTTTTTTGATTATACACCTTATAGAGCGCAATTAATTATTCGTGCTTTTAATACAACCAACAGTCAACGAGAATTGGCTATAGGATGTGATATCCCATATATTTTTAATTCAAAATGGAGATTAAGAGCCGAAATGGCTTATGAAATAAATCCAAATCACTTGTACTTTGGAGTTACAGAAAAGTCGTTAAATAGCCTTCAATATTATCAAAATAATGATAGCTTAACTACACTTATTAAAAATGCCTCTTATGCTGATTATGAAAATGGGCTAAGTGGCGACGTTAAAAATTATAATAAATATACTAAAAATGAAGCCCTGCTTAATGTAAGTTTAGAGCGTTCCTATTTTGGAGGAAAATTACGAGCATTAATAGGTTATGAGTATGCTGTTGTAAATTTTACATCTACTGGAAATATATCGTTGTTACAAAATGATTTTAATACTAAAAAGATTATTGGTGTAGGAAAAAACAATGTTACCTTTTTACAAGGTGGCTTTATTTATGACACACGAAATCTTGAAACAGATCCAACAAATGGGGTGTTTGCAGAGCTATTAAATGAAATTTCTTTACAGGCTTTAGGTTCTCAATATAATTTTAATAAGATATTTTTTCATGCTAATCTATATAAGTCAATATTGCCAAAGAAACTGAAACATTTTATTTTTGCGGCAAGATTTGGCTTGGGTTATACCTCTGGAAATGCGCCTTTTTATGAATATCAAGATCAATGGAGCAGCGAAGGAAGCATTGAGGGATTGGGTGGCGGAGCAACAATAAGAGGGTATAAACAAGGTAGGTTTTTGGGCAGAGTGATGCAGTTTAACAATATAGAACTACGTTATAAATTTGCTCAGTGTAAAATTTTAAAACAACATTTAGCATTTAGTGGTGTACCTTTTTTTGATGTTGGAGCTGTGTGGAATGATTTTAATACTATTAAAAGCATCGACAATTATCGCTACTCTGAAGGTTTGGGCTTAAGAATCGCATGGAACGTGAATACTATCTTGCGTTTTGATTATGCTGTTTCGAAAGAGGACAAACAATTCTTTTTTCAGCTAGGACATTGTTTTTAATAAAAAATAACTACCTTAATGTTTGATAAAATAGTAAATAGGTAGTTTTAAATTATAAAATTAACGTATCGTAAAATAAAAATCATGAAACAAATCATTTTAATAGCAAGTAGTTTATTAATTATAAGTGGAGCAAATGCCCAAGATTTAAAAGAATCTGAAGTTCCTGAAATTATTAAACAGAGTTTTTTTAAAATTTATCCAAATACAAAAGTAGACGGATGGGAAAAAGAAGGCACTGATTATGAAGTTGAATTTCATTTAAATAAAGTAGAGTCGTCGGCTATATTTGACGCAAATGGACGGTTTAAAGAATTAGAACAAGAGATTAAAATTACGGAGTTACCAATTGCAGCAACTGAGTATTGCGCTAAAACCTATGTTGGATATAAATTAGAAGAGGCTGCAAAAATTACAAATGTTAGTGGAAAAATACTATTTGAGGCAGAATTGAAAAAAGGGAAAGAATATTTTGATGTCATGTTTGATGATAAAGGAAACTTTATTGAAAGAGGGGATGTTGAAACAAAAAAAGAAGCCAAGGATTAATCTAAATTCGGAATAAAATTAAAGCCTTTACATTAAAAATGTAAAGGCTTTTTTTATGTGTCATTGTTTCTTATGCGCTAATTTCATAAGTTGTTTTTTGAAAGCGAATGTTTTTTACTAACTCTATAAATTAAATTCAGAAAAAATTATTTTTAAAAACGCTTCTTCTTCCTATTGTTTATTGGCATTATTAACTATTTAGAAATAAAACCGAAAAATACATTTTTCTTCAAAATCTTACGTGCATAACATTAACTGTTTATCAAGATGGATTCTTTGTTTCTAAGTGCCGAATTTTGATAAAAATTAAAGCAGTTAATACAACAACAATTTATTATTAAATAATTTTTTCAGAAAACACAAGTCGATTTAATTACAATAAAAATAATGTTGAATAAATTTTAAAATATAAAACTATGAAAGCAATTAATACAAGAATATCGGAATTGCAGTATGATGAGAAAGAGTTCATCCTATATATAAAAATAAAAAATGATGTTACTATTGATTTAGAAAGCATTAAAGAGCATTTTAGAGCAACAAAGGAATTAACAAATAGTGAAAATCATTTCGCTTTAATAGATGCTTGTAATTATTTTAGTTTGGAAGACGAGGCTTTAAAATATGCCGCAATGGAAGAGTATACAACTGGTAGAATTGCGGCCGCATTTTATTCTAAAAATTTAGCAAGTAGATTAACCATACACTTTTTTAAATTATTTAGGCGTCCAGATTATTTAGTGGAATTATTTAAGAATAAAGAAGACGCTTTAGACTGGCTTGGACACGAGAATAAGCAAGATGATCAAATGCTTGTAGCCTCATAATCAACATTTTTAAATTTAATTTTTCTTTACAAACTTGCAAAGTATCACGATGGTTTGGTCGTTAATTTTCCCTTCAATTTGCTCAGCGTTATCACTAACTAATTTAATTTTTTTCACAACCGTTCCTTTTGATGCGGTAAAGTTTGTTCCCTTTACATTAAGTGCTTGCGTTAAAACAACGTTGTCTCCATTTTCTAAAATATTACCAAATGCATCTTTGTGCACATCCGCAACTTCAAGTGCACTCATGGCCCATTGCACAACGGTTTCATCCAAATCAACGGTGCCCAATAAATTATTAGCCCAATCTTCTTCTTTAAAGTTTTGTAATAGTCTATAACTCAACGCTTGTACACTTGGCTCTTGGCTCCAAATACTACCTTCTAAACAACGCCAGTGAAAACTTGCTGCTTTGTCGTCTATTGCCGCTAAACAAGTATCACACAACGCCACTTGATGATCAATTGTATCGTCGTTTTTTGGCGATACGGTGTAGTCATGAGTTGGTTTTTCAACATTACACAATTCACACAAATCTTGATTTCGTTGTTTTAATTCTGGGCTAATTGACATAATTTTTAAATTAAAGAGGTGTATAAGTTGAACAAAAAAACAAACCCCCAATAGTGTTTAACTATTGAGGGTTTTTGAGGTCCCGTCCAGGTTCGAACTGGAGTAGCAGCTTTTGCAGAGCTGAGCCTAACCACTCGGCCACAGGACCAAATCCATTTTTACTAATTTTTTGTAAGAACGGGTAGCAAAAATAAGATTTTTTTAGCAACTTGCCCTATATAATTTTAAAAAAATGCAAATTCATTCAAAATTTCCAAATATTGGCACCACTATATTTACTTTAATGAGTGGATTGGCAAAAGAACATAATGCAATTAACCTTTCGCAAGGGTTTCCTGATTTTGAATGCGATGCTAAATTAAAAGAATTGGCTAATAAATATGTAAATGCAGGGTTTAATCAATATGCTCCAATGCAAGGCGCGCTTGCATTAAGAGAACGGATAAGTGAATTATTGCAAGGCTGTTACAATGCAAATTATAATCCTGAAACAGAAATAACAGTTACGGCAGGCGCTACACAAGCCATTTTCACAAGTATTTCTGCTTTTGTAAAAACTGGAGACGAGGTTATTGTTTTTGAACCTGTTTATGATTGCTATATTCCGGCAATTGAAATGATGGGCGGCATTGTTAAACCAATAGAATTAACGTATCCTAATTTTGAAATAAACTGGGAACTCGTAAAAAATACCATTAGTGATAAAACAAAGTTAATTATAATTAATACCCCACACAATCCAAGTGGAACAACGCTTTCGGAGAACGATATACTGGAATTGCAAAACATTGTATGCAACACAAATATTATTGTGATTAGTGATGAAGTATATGAGCATATGGTTTTTGATGGGGACCAACATCAGAGCGTAGCATTATATAAAAGCTTAGCACGGCAGTCAATTATTGTTTCTTCTTTTGGTAAAACAATACACGCTACGGGTTGGAAAATAGGTTATGTGGCAGCACCAAAAGAGTTAATGATTGAGTTTAGAAAAGTACACCAATTTTTAGTTTTTTGTGTTAACCACGCTTTACAATTGGCGATTGCAGACTATTTAAAAGACGAATTAACGTATAGGGGCTTGCATTCATTTTACGAATCAAAACGAAATTATTTTAAAAAATTAATTTCTTCATCCCGTTTTATTTTAGAGCCCTGCCAAGGAACCTATTTTCAATTGGTAAATTATAAAAATATTACTGAAGAAAGCGATTCGGATTTTGCCATTCGTTTAATAAAAGAAAAAGGATTAGCCGCTATTCCGTTATCAGGTTTTTATTCAAAACCAAAACAACAAAAATTACTTCGTTTCTGTTTTGCAAAAAAAGAAGAAACATTAGAAAAAGCTGCTGAAATTATTTGTAAATTGTAATATATTGTAATGAATAAATTAGTTTCGATAGTTGTTTTTTGTTTAGTAAACCTACATTGTTTTTCTCAAGACACTATTGTGTTAAAATCTCAAGATCATTTGTTTGTAAGGGTTTTAGAAATATCATCAACAGAAGTCAGGTATAAAAATTTTTTTAATCCAGACGGTGTTATTCGTGTATTAAATTATAATGAGATTGAAAGTATTACATATGAAAACGGAAAAAAAGAAACAAGGTTTTTAATATTAAATAAGAATCAAACAAGCGCAGTGCCTTTTTTTATTATTGACAACAAACATATAAGTCTACGAAATAAGGATTTGACTCATAAAGAAGCTTTTAATATGATGCTTAAAAAAGATCCTCAAACTAATTCGGAAGAATTAAATGGATTATTAATTAAAGCAGAAAGCAATAAAAATGGACAAATAGGATTTACTATTTTATCTCCTGTTTTTATAGTAGGTGGTTTTTATATTGCGAAACGAAATTATTATGGACCAAAGGATTTACCAAAGTTCAAAACTATTCTCCTTTCTGGTTTAAGTCTTGGGGTTTGTTCATTTATTACTGCTAAAGTTTATAAAAGTTTAAAGAATAAAAACATCAGAAAAGCGGCCGAAGTTTATAATAATGATTTACTTACTAATTAATTTCTATCTTTATTTAATGAAGACACATTACTTAATCCTTTTCGTTTTTTTTAGCTTTGGAGCATTTGCCCAGGATACCCTATATAAAAGAAACTCCACCGATATTATTGTTGCTAAAGTGATTGAAATTAGCACAATCGAAATAAAATATAAGCGTTTTGATTTATTAGACGGCCCAATGTTTGTTATTGATAAAAATCAAATTGAAAAGATTAAATTTATGGTTGGTAGCGTTGAATATTTTAATGTAAACGTTCCTAAGCCTATAATAAATAATAACCAATTTGTTAATTCTAATAGTGAAGCAATTGAGCCTTACGGCAATAGAGGTATTTATCTTTATAAAGAAAAAAAAACAGGAGTTAAAGATGTTTTTGATCTTATTGAATACAAAAATATTAAATGGAAGAGCAGAGAAATTTCTACTTTAATTTATGAGTCAAAAAAGCAAAAACGGAATCAATATCTTATTGGTTTTTCTAGTATTGGAGTTGGGATATTTACGTTAGTTGGAATTTCTGCGGCTAGCTCAAATTCATACAATTATCAAAACTCTGTTTCGAATTCTTTAGGTGTTTTTGCATTAGGCACTCTTGGCGTTATTGCTACACAGGTTATTTCTTATAACTGTAAACTAAGTCATCTTAAGTTTGCAAATAAAGCTGTTGATATTTATAATAAAAATATTTTAAATCAATAAATGTGTTAAGGGTAACCGTTATACAAAGTAATTTATTTTGGGAAGACATTGACCAAAATTTAAATCAATTTCAAACACAAATCAATTTAATTTCTCAGCAAACGGATGTAATAGTTTTGCCGGAAATGTTCACAACCGGATTTACAATGAATCCTGAAGTTTACGCTGAAAATCACGAAGGAAAAGGGTTGAGTTGGATGAAAAAAAATGCAATTGAAAAAAGTGCAGCAATTGTAGGAAGTTTATCTGTAAAAGAAAATGAGCATTATTATAATCGATTATATTGGGTTTTTCCTGATGGAACATATCAGTTTTATAATAAACGTCATTTGTTTTCGATGGGAAATGAGCCAAATCATTATATTTCGGGCGAGTCAAAAATTATTATTGAATATAAAGGTTGGAGAATATTGCCACTAGTTTGTTATGATTTAAGGTTCCCCGTTTGGAGTAGAAATACAAAAGACACGCCTTATGATGTTTTAATTTACGTTGCAAATTGGCCAGCCGTTAGGTCTTACCCATGGAAACAATTGCTGATTGCGCGAGCTATCGAAAATCAGTGTTTTGTTGTTGGTGTAAATAGAGTAGGGGAAGATGCAAATAAAATTAGCCATTCTGGTGATTCTTTAGTAATTAATGCAAGAGGAGAAATTATTAATAACGTTGTTTCTAATGATGAAAATGTTGAAACAACACAGTTAAATAAGATTGAATTAATAGAATTTAGAAAAGCTTTCCCGGTTTTAAATGACGCAGATAATTTTATAATTACTTGAAATTAATCAAATTTAAATCGAATAAATATTTCACTTTATAAATAGTTGCAACACTAATTGCGTCGGTTATTTCTCCATTTAAAACCATTTTAAAAACATCGTTAATATGAATTTTTCTAATTTTTAAGTCCTCTGATTCCTCTGGTTCTGATTCTTCAAATGTTAAGCCTGTGGCCAAAAATACATGTGCGTGTTCGTCTGTTGCCGAATTACTTAAATGCAGTTGCATAATTTCTTTAAAAGTTGTTGCAACAATTCCCGTTTCTTCTTTTAATTCTCTGATTGCTGTTTCAATTGGTAATTCACCAAGCGGGCCACCACCCTCTGGTATTTCCCAACTATAAGCATTTAAGGGATAGCGCCATTGGCCAACTAACCACGTATATCCATCATCACTTAAAGGAAAAATACCAATAGCTAGATTTTTAAAATTTACAACACTGTAAATGGCTGGGTTACCTGCTGGGTTTATCGTTTGATGTTTGTTTACTGCAATCCAAGCGGATTCATACACTAATTCAGAATCTAATGTTTGCCAAGTGTTTCGCGGGTCTTTTGACATATTTTTGTTTTAATCATGTAAAAATACAATTCAAATTGTTTGCAACAACCGAAATAATTGGAAGATAATGTAAAAATAAAATCAGGCAATATCGTTTATTTAACTATTTCTAATTTTGTAACGTAATACCTTGTATCTCCCTGCCAAATAAAGGTTTTAACAACTTCTCTATAATATAATCTAACATCTTTGCCTTGTGTTTGTGTGATTTTATTAAAAACAGCGGTATCATTTCTTTGAATTGAAAAGTCCCAAATTTTTGTTGGCATAATTATTCCGTCGCCTGCAGAAATACTTCCCAAATTTAATGTTCCTTCGTATGTTTTAAAAAAGTATCCTTTTTTTGAAACCTTAACAACAACGCCAGTTCTTGAGCCCTCGCTATAAGTTGTGCCACAAACCCAAACATAACCAACAAATGATGCTATTATAATTAAAAAAAGGATAAAAATGCGCTTAGGCCATTTTGATTTTTCTTTTTGTGGAGTTTCAATACTATTCATAATGTATAAAGTTAAATAAATATTTTGTATTTAAAGTGGTTTTCAACTATTAGAAATACTATAATATTGAGTAAATAATCTAATTAAAGCTTGTTTATGTCTTATCTTTGTTTCTTAATTGTTAACAAATGAACCGTATTTTATTAATTATTTTTATTGCTTTTACTTTTAATGCACATTCTGCACATATTGCTGGTGGAGAAATTACATATACTTGTCTTGGCGGAAACGTATATCAAATAAAACTTAGTTACTATTGGGATTGTGCTGGAGGTTTTAATCCGGGCTCATCTCAAGTTATTGCGGCTACTGGTTGCGGAAACTCATTAAATGTTACTGTATATCAAAGTACATTAACGCCAGGCCCTGGCGTTAGTGTTACTGGTCTTTGTCCTGGATCAACTTTATCGTGTAAAAACAGAATTGATTATATCGGAACAATAACTCTACCAATGGCTTGTAATAGTTGGACTTTTGGTTTAGGAAGTTGTTGTCGCGGAGGTAGTATTACTAATCTAGTTGGAGGAACGTCGGCTAGTTATTATCAATTTGCAACCCTAAATAATTTAACCGCACCTTGTAATAATTCTCCTTATTTTACCGCGCCACCATTACCATATTTTTGTTTAGGCCAACCAGCTTGTTTCAATTTAGGTGTTGTTGAAAATGACGGAAACTCTCTTAGTTATGCCTTGGTTAGTGCTTACCAAACTCCAGGCACTTTTGTAACTTATTCAGGAACATATACTGGCATAGCGCCAATGACGGGAATTACTATTAATCCAACAACCGGTCAGGTTAATTTCACGCCAACAGCTTTAGGTGATTTTGTTGTTGTTGTTCAGGTAACTGAACGAAACGCAATGGGTGTTATTATTGGCACAGTTATGCGCGATATTCAGGTTGTTATTATTAGTTGTTCAAACTTAACAACAGGTTGCAGCGGCGGCACCGTTTCGAATCCATCCGCAGGTACAACAAGCACTTTAACGCCATATACATTAGAAATATGCGAAGGCGTTCCTTTTTGTTTTGATATTAATTTTACTGATCCAAATCCTGGAGATTCTATTAAATTTTCAACTCCAAATTTAACAGCTGCATTGCCGGGGGCCACTTATTCGGTTACGTATTCTACAATAAATTCAATGACTGTTCATATTTGTTGGACACCCGGACCTGGGACGGCAAACACAAATACAAATTTTAATGTAATTATAAAGGATAATGCATGCCCTGTACCTGGCGTCCAGTTTTATACATACATGATTAATGTTTTACCTGCAGCAAATGCAGGCCCAGATATTACTATTTGTGGAGCCCAAACAGCAACAATAATCAGTTCGGGCCCTGGCGTTTTATTTACTTGGAGAGATTTAGCGGGAGTATTAATCCCTGTTGGACCAGCCTTTAGTTGTAATCCATGCCAGTTTCCGGTTGTGTCGCCCGCTACCACACAAACCTATGTTTTACACACAAATGGCGCTATAAATTGTGTAAATGCAGACACAATGGTAGTTAAAGTTGTTCCTGATTTTTCATTAACTGCTAGTGCTAATGTTGGAAATAGTTGTTTAAATAGTACTGTTCAATTTACCTCTACAGTTTCCCCAATGTTGGCAGGTTATACTTATACTTGGGCACCATCAACAGCATTAAGTTCAACATCAACAGCCGCTCCAACAGGCACATATAATACTCCCGGAATCTATGTTTATACGCTTCAGGCAACCAGCCCATTAGGATGTAAAAAGCAATCAGCGCCAGTATCAGTTACAATTCTCCCTATAGCGGCGGCTAATTTTAGTGCAACCCCGCTAAATGATACTGTTTTATGTGGCGGCGGAAACGTTCCGTTAAATGTTAATTTTTCAAATGGCGCGCCCACAATGTGTGCTTTGGCTGTTACTGGTTGTACTTCGCCCACCACTGTTCAGGTTGGAACAGGTACAATTTTAAATGGCTCAACTGGTTGGCCAGCACCTTATGGTAATTATTACAAAAATGCCCGTCATCAATTTTTATATACTGCTGCCGATTTATTGGCGGCAGGTGTTGTACCCGGAAAGATTTCAAGCGCTGCCTTTTTTGTAACAAGCATTGTTGGAACAACAAATTACCCAAACTATACTATTAGTATGAAGTGCACTAGCTTAACAACCCTGCCAAGTACACAAGTTTTTGAAACTGGCCTGGTACAGGTTTATACTATACCAATGTATAATGTTGTTGCGGGATGGAATACTCATAATTTTACACAGGCATATGAGTGGGATGGGGTTTCTAATATAATTCTTGAAACATGTTATTCATTAACATCAGCATATACTTCAAATTGCGCTTCACCTTCAACAACAAAACCATACAGTTCAACTAAAGTGTTTTATAGCGATGTAACAGTTGCTTGTGGCCCACCAACCCCAGGAACTTCGATTTGGAGCTATAGTAGTAACTTGCCAAACACAAAGTTTGGAAACTGTACAAGCACACAAAATCCATTAAACTTTACTTATTCGTGGGCGCCTCCTACCTTTTTGAGCAGTACTACTATTAAAAATCCAATAGCAACAGGCGTAACGTCAAGCATTCAGTACACCGTAACCGTTTCTCCAATTGGAACTAGCGCATGCCCCAAAACAGACACTGTTCGTATTACTGTAACACCTGCATTTACAACAACCGTGACTTCTAGCTCACCATTTTGTACAAATTTTACAGCGTCAACTTTAGGCATTGCTTATACTGGAACTACAGGAGTTGTAACTAATACATGGACAGGCCCAGGTATTACAAATTCTGTTACTGGTGTATTTACTCCAAGTGTTTCAGGTGCTGGCAGCATGACACTTCATGTTACTGCTTCAAATAATGGTTGTATAAAAAAAGATTCAATTATTGTAAATGTTGAGCAATATATACCATCAACGCTTATGGGGTCAATTGTACCGCAGTGTGTAACTAATTCAACTGTTAGTTTGGTAACAATACCAACAAGTTCTTTAGGTTTGTGGGCAGGGCCTGGAGTAAGTGGGACGATTTTTGACCCAGCAATTTCGGGCGCAGGAACATTTACATTAACTTATTCTACACATTCAATGCCAACATTGACTTTATGTCCATCAACATCAAGTATAGTAGTTTCGGTAAGTTCGGTTGTTCAACCAAGTATAACACCAGCGGGACCATATTGTGATAATTTTTCTTTACAAACACTAACGGTAAGTCCATTGGGTGGTGTTTGGAGCGGCACAACATCAGCAACTTCAATTTCAAGTATTGGTGTTTTTGATCCAATTGGTAGTATGTTAGGGGACAACAAAATTATTTATACTTTAACAAATGGTCCTTGTGTTAAAATAGATTCAATTTTAATTAATGTTGAGCATTTTATTCCTGCTACTTTAACAGGTGTTTTAGGCCCATATTGTAATTATAACGCTCCTATTGATTTACAAACAATTACTCAATATACAACAGGAACGTGGGCAGGTAGCGGAATGGCTGGCTCTATTTTTACGCCTTCTATGGGCTTAGTTGGTATAAATACTCTAAGCTATACTACAAGTTCTATTCCTACAACTAGCTTGTGTCCTGACACTAAAACAACAACTATAGTAATAAATGCTAAACCAGAGGCAAATGTAGTTTCTGATAAAACAGAGGGTTGTAATTATCCATTATATATTAATTATTATACCACTACTGTTGTTTCTGGAACTGGGCTATGGAACTTTGGTGATGGCAGTCCAACAATGTTTGGGTTAAACGTAGCTCACTTTTACTCTTTACCAGGAACTTATACTGCAGTATTATCGTATACCGATAATATTGGATGTCTTGATACAACGATTGCTTCATTTGCTGTTACAAATTTTTCTGTTCCAATTGCCGCGTTTTTAGCCAGTCCAGATGTTACAACAATTGTTGATGGACAAGTTAATTTTACTAATCAATCTACGGTATTAACTGGCAATACATATTTTTGGGATATTAGCGGACTAACAACATCAACTCAAACAAATACAGATTTTGTTTTTACCAATGTTGATAAATTTACAATTACATTAATAGCAACAAATAGTAATGGTTGTATTGATACGGCTACACATATAGTGTCTGTAAATCCAGACATTGCATTATATATTCCAAATGCATTTACGCCAGGAAATGGGGATGGTTTAAATGATGTTTTTAAAATTTTTCTAGCAGATTATGGAGTTGATTATTCAACATTTAGTATAACTATATTTGATAGATGGGGCGCGGAGGTTTTTAAATCTAATGATATTAATAAATCGTGGAATGGCGCAATAAATAATTCAGGAGGATTATTAAAAACCGATACATACGTTTATAAAATGTATTTTAGTGATGTGAATGGGAAAGAATATGAGAAAGTAGGACATGTAACTTTATTAAGTAAATAACTGTTACAAAATTTTTTTAAAGCTCTGCTATATAGCAGAGCTTTTTTATTTTTATAAAATTAATTCGCTTAGACGAATTCTTTTTATAAGCGAATTGCGACTCACATTGTTAAGAAGAAACAGAAAAAAGAATGAAAGAAAATTATTTTTTTTTCTTCTTACCTAATATCCAAAACAACAACACTGGTAGTAAAAAGAAATCAGCTATCACAGCAATCACAATGGTGATGCAAATTAAAAAGCCAAAGTAAAACGTGCTTTGAAAATCACTTATCATTAAACTTATAAAACCACCCATTAAAATAAATGTAGTTAAAACAATTGGTTTTCCGGTTTCGAAATAGGTGCGTTTAAAGGCGTAGATCAAAGATTTCCCATACTCTAATTCAATTTTTAAACGCGAAATAAAATGAATGGTATCATCGGTTGCCACCCCAAACGCAATACTAAAAACCAATGAGGTTGCAGCTTTTAACTCAATGCCCGCATAACCCATAATACCCGCAATTATTAGTAAAGGAATAAAATTTGGTAAAATAAATACAAGTACCATTCGCCAACTTCGGTGTAACAAATATGTTAATAATGCAATAACAATTATTGAAAACAAAAAACCTTGAGTCATGTTTGAAACCATGTATTCATTATTACGATCAACAAGGTGAGCTGCACCTGTAATTTTTATTTCAAGGTCGTTTGCGTTGATGTTTGATTTTATAAATTCTTGAAACTTTTTATTATGTTCGTTTACAACAATGCTTCCAACGTCATTTATTTTAGCGCTAATGCGAGCGTGTTTCCCATCAACAGAAATAACACGCTTTATGTCTTTGTTTTTTTTATTATCTAAAATTTGTTTTTTTACTTCTGCATAATCTTCTTTGTTTGGAAATAATATCTTACCATCGCCTTCATCGTTGAGTGACTTATTGATTCCGTTACAAATCATTGCTGGCGAATAAATAAAACCAGCTTTGTATTCTTTTTTTATAAATTCATCAACTGAATTGAGTTGTTGCATGATGTCATAATCCCAAACCGTTTTATTTTTATTTTTTATT
>CAIYSA010000292.1 GCA_903928655.1 uncultured Bacteroidota bacterium | reverse complement strand
TATTTGTATATGAAGTATTAACTTTATTTTTTTTTATCCTTAAAACAACGTTTTTGTAGATCTTCCCGTTTACTATCATTTCTTTAGTAGAGTCTAAAGGTTCAATGCAGGTTTCTTCTGCGGTTGAATCTTTAACTATATTGGTGGAGTCAATTACATTTTTTGTTTCTAAGGTATTAACTGAAACTGTTGTTTCTGCTAAGCTATCTTTTTTTATTTCTATTTTACTTATATCCACTTTACGTGCTGCGCAAGATGTTAATAGTAACAATGCTAATATATATGTTTTCATAGTCTTTTTATTACGGATTTCATAACTTGATTTAGTTGACTAGCGTAGTCAGGCGCAGTTGCATATCCAGCTTTTGCTATTTCATCAAAAAACTTTGACGGATTATCTTTTACCGCTACTGCTTTTTTGTACCTTGGATTTTTTAAAAAGAAATCTGTATGATCTGCAAATCCCATTGCTGCCGAAGGATATTTTCTAAACCAATCCTTCACTGTATATTTAAATTTATTACCCGCTTTTACAATCTTTAATACTGTAGGGAATTTTGCTTTATCTGTGGAAAGATATTCTGTAGTTGTAATTAATTGCTCGTTCCCATTTACCCCATCTGTATCTTTAATCCCAAAAAAATTATTTCCAATTGCTTTTGATCCCCATCCGCTTTCCAAGGCAGCTTGGGTCAATGGTATCAAATAATGGAACCCAGATCTTTTTTCTTCTTTCTTTGCTTCTGGTAAATATGTTTTTACAAATTCTTCAGGTGTCATTATTTTTTAAATTTATGGTGTATTCGCATTGCTAGGTAACGTCCTAAGTATCCAAAGGCTCCCCCTATTATACCAAATATTATTACTTTTATTAGTTCGTCCATTGAGTGAGTTAAATTAGGATGATCCGCTAAATATCCTGTAACGGCTAGTGATGATCCAAAGAATATGGATAATATTGGATGGTTTTGATGTTCCATGTTAAAATTTGTCTTTCAACTTTAAAATTGTGTCGGTAACCTTAGCACTACCGATATATACTGTTGCTATAGTAATCCATTCTGTACCTGTTACTTTATTATAATATAAAGATACTGTAGCTACTAAAAAAACAAAAAATGTTTTACTTATTGCTTTACCAAAATATTTATCTATAAATTCCCTATTACTCATTGTATTATGTTATAGATGTGATTATCCCATTAACAACAACTACAGTTTGTTCGTCATTTGTTATGAATGATCCACTTGCTCCATTTGCTGTAACAGCAGTTACTGCTAAGTTTACTAATTCCGATACTAAAAAGGACTTTGTAGGTTCCCCAATCTCATTTGTTTTTGTACCAATTACAAGATCACTTGTTTCGACCTGAGCCATTGGATAACTGTATATTATTGCCATAATTTATTTTTTATTTATTGTTTATTGTAAAATTTTTTAGTATCAAAATCAAAATATGGATTTTCCATATTTTCAGTCAATAGTTCATCAATTAAAATTTCATTTTCTAAAATTTCAATTTCTATTGCAGTAGCACAAATAAGTTTACCTGTATTTTTATCAATTATTGATTTCATTAGTTTATTATATTTGCTACTTGTAGTGAAGCAGAATCTGCAGCACTTGAATTTGTTAATGTAAAGAAAATATATAAAGTATTCGATGTATTATATGTTGTAGAATTATATGCAACCGCACTTACAATAGCATCTGTTACCGCGTTAGTTGCAAAAGGAAATC
>CAIYSA010000291.1 GCA_903928655.1 uncultured Bacteroidota bacterium | reverse complement strand
TTACCAAATCTTCCAGTTCCGGTCGATTCGGGTTTCCAGTTAATTGTTTTATTTAATTCCACCATGCGCTCTTTAAACGCAGTAGATTTAATAAACCAAGAATCTAATGGATAATATAAAATAGGTTTGTCTGTTCTCCAGCAATGCGGATAACTGTGTTCGTATTTTTCAACCTTGAACGCTTTGTTTTCGGTTTTTAATTTAATCGAAATTCTTTCGTCGACCGATAAATATTTATCTCTATTTTGTTTAAGTCTTTCTGTTTCTTTTTCTTCGGCCGATAAATAATCTTCTTTTACAAACTCGTTTGCAAAATCAGTTACCTCTGGAACAAAGCGACCGCGTTTATCTACTAAAGTTAAAGAGCCAATACCATTTAGTTTGGCCACCCTAAAGTCATCTGCACCAAAGCTTGGCGCTATATGTACTATACCAGTTCCATCTTCGGTGGTTACAAAATCGCCAATGATTACTTTAAAGGCATCGCCATCGTTGGGCTGTGCATAAGGTAATAGTTGTTCGTAACGAATACCAGCTAAATCTTTACCTACAATGGTGTCAATAATTTCAAAAGGAATTATTTTATCACCTGCTTGGTAACTTGCAAAATCTAATCCTGCATTTTTTTCAGAAAAATATTTACCTGCTAAATCTTTTGCTACTATTACTTGTACTGGCGCAAAAGTATAAGGATTAAAAGTTTTAATGATTTGGTATTCGATGTTTTTACCAACTGCTAAAGCAGTATTTGAAGGTAAGGTCCAAGGCGTAGTGGTCCAAGCTAAAAAATATACTTCGCCATATTTACTTAATAACGTATCGTTGGTAATTGCTTTAAATTGTGCAACAGCCGAAGTGTCTTTTACATTTTTATAAGTTCCCGGTTGATTTAATTCGTGCGAGCTCAAACCTGTTCCTGCAGCAGGAGAGAAGGGTTGAATCGTATAACCTTTGTATAATAAATTTTTATCGTGCAACTGTTTGAGTAACCACCATAAAGTTTCATTGTATTCGTTTTTATAAGTAATGTATGGGTTTTCTAAATCTACCCAATAGCCCATTTTTTGTGTTAAGTCATTCCATACATCGGTATAACGCATCACTTCTTTTTTACAAGCCGCATTATAATCGTCTACCGATATTTTTTTGCCAATATCTTCTTTGGTAATTCCTAAGGCTTTTTCAACGGCCAATTCAATTGGTAAACCGTGTGTATCCCATCCACCTTTTCTTTTTACTTGAAAGCCTTTTAATGTTTTATAACGACAGAAAATATCTTTGATGGATCTTGATAATACATGGTGAATGCCAGGCAAGCCATTGGCAGAAGGCGGCCCCTCATAAAAGGTATAAGGTTTGTCTGCAGGTCGAGTCGAAATACTTTGTTCAAATATTTCATTCGCTTGCCAATAAGCTAAAATATCTTTTCCTATTTGAGCTAACTGAAGTTGTTTAAATTCTGGGTACTTGCTCATGATTTTAAATCGCTTGCTGCTTTTTTATGAATTCTTTTTTCCAAACTCAATAATAAACTTGGAAGTAAAATTAAATTAGAAATAACGGCTACTAATAAAGTAATCGAAATCAAAATACCTAAGGAAACAGTTCCTCCAAAATTAGAGGCTGCAAAAATACCAAATCCAAAAAATAAAATAATAGCGGTATAGATCATGCCTAAACCAGATTCTTTAAGGGTGATAGAGGTTAGTTTT
>CAIYSA010000290.1 GCA_903928655.1 uncultured Bacteroidota bacterium | reverse complement strand
TAAAATAAAACTTAATGTTTTATTAATAGTTTGAATATTAATTTAACATTTTTCGGCATTACTTTTGTATTTAAAAAACATGTTTAATTGGAAAGATATATCGATGGCTGGGATAATAATCCTAGCCATTGTTTTTTTTTCATTAAAAAAAAGCACACTACAAGCTTCAATTTACTCTCAAGAAAACAAGGCAAGTAATTATATATCGCAAGATGAGAATTCGGTTAAAATTGTTTCAGAAAAAACTTATACTGAGCTAACAGAAACATCTTTAATTAATTGGATTTCTTTTAATGAGGCTTATGTGAAGTGTAAAAAAAATCCACGACCAATCTTAGTTGACATTTATACTAAATGGTGCGGTCCATGTAAACTTATGAGTGCTCAAACTTTTAATAATCCAAGTATAGCAAATTATATAAATAATAATTTTTATGCAGTAAAATTTGATGCTGAATGTAAAGATACCGTCAAATTTGATAAATATGTTTTTGTTAGTTCTGATTTAACGAATGCGAAAGCACCACACCAATTTGCGGCTTCTATTTTGGATAATCAGTTAGCATATCCTTCAATTGTGTTTTTAAGTAATCAAATCCAACGATTAGATATTATTAAAGGCTTTCAGCCTGCGCATTTGTTTGAACCAATATTAAATTATTATGGTTCGGGTGATTACCAAAAAACCAAGTGGGAAGAGTATCAAAAATCTTTCGTTTCAACAATAAAGTAATTTCTGTTTTTTTGAGAATTATCGAATTACGCTTATTTTAATTTAATAAATAGTTACTTTCGTATACTATAGCTTAAATTTAATGTAGATATGAATAAGGTGAAACAGTATTCCGAAATTATTTCCAATATCAATTTTTCAACCCAAAAATCTGAAAGAGATGAATACGAAAATTGTGAATTTGTAAATTGTATATTTTCAGATATTTCTTTATTGAGCTTCATAAACTGCTCTTTTAAAGCTTGTAACTTAAGTAATTGTAAGGTAAATAATAGTAAACTTCAAGATGTTCTTTTTTCTGATTGTAAATTATTAGGCATCAATTTTTCGCAAGCTAAAGATTTTGCGTTTACACTTTTTTGCAAAAATTGCAACATGGATTATGTTTCGTTTGATAAAAAGAAATTGAATAAAAGTGTGTTTGAAAACTGTAAAATGCACAATGCTAATTTTACACAAGCCGATTTAACTAAAATTAAATTTATAAATTGTGATTTATTGGAAGCTCACTTTGCTCAAACAAACCTTGGAGGTGTCGATTTTACTAGTTCTCATAATTTTTTAATCAATCCAGAAAATAATTCTATTAAAAAAGCTAAATTTTTGTCACAAGATTTAGAAAAACTATTATATCAATATGACATTATAGTAGAATAGTTTTTTAGAAAAAAATGAATAGTAATTAATTAGTCAACAATTACTTTTACACTTTTTGAGCTCATGGTATTAGTAAGTTTAATAATATAAATTCCTTTTCCAAATAGGCCGAGGTTTAAATCTTTTTTAAATTCTTTAGTTTCTTGATGAATTGTTTCAGTGTAAATAATTTGACCAATAGAATTAAAAAT
>CAIYSA010000289.1 GCA_903928655.1 uncultured Bacteroidota bacterium | reverse complement strand
CACTAAGGCGGATCTTGTAGTTGGTGCAGATGGTATTCGTAGTTCTGTTCGTAAGTTATTGATTGGTGAAGAAATAAGCCCTTTACGTTACCTAGGTTGTATTGTTATTTTGGGAATTTGTCCTTTATCAGCACTAAAAGATGCCAATCAGGAATTGCTCGATTCGGCTACCGTATTTCAAACAGCTAATGGCATTGATCGCATTTACGTGATGCCTTATTCATCAGATGCTGTTATGTGGCAATTGAGTTTTCCTATTTCTGAACAAGAAGCAAAAGAACTCAGTGCAAAAGGACCACAAGCCCTTAAAGAAGAAGCAATCAGAAGAACGCCATGGCACAATCCTGTTCCCCAAATTTTATCAGCAACCTTGGAAGCTGATATTACCGGATATCCTGCGTATGACAGAGAATTACTAAAATCTGAAATGATGGATAAATGGGGCAAAGTAACTTTGATTGGAGATGCGGCTCACCCTATGAGTCCATTTAAAGGCCAAGGAGCTAATCAAGCACTGTTGGATGCATTGGCACTAGCTCGGGGAATATCAAAAGGTTGTAAGCCATTATCTCAATGGAGAGAAGCTGGAATTAGGAAAAGTGTATTAACTCAATTTGAATCAAAAATGTTAGCACGTGTTGCTTCAAAAGTAAAAGATTCGGCAGATGCCGCAAAGTTTCTACATTCGGAAATTGTACTTATAGAAAGTAATGAGCCGAGAGGAAGTTACCTAAAGAGAAAAGAAGAATAATAAAGTAATAATATGCAATTGCATAACGGATTAATAATTTGAATTTTTTAACCTACAATTTTAATTAAAAATTATTATTCGCAAAGCACTAATACGTTATCCTAAACGTTAATGCTACTAAAAAAACTATTTCTTTTTAATTTTTGATAAATACCTTCGATACAATTCACTTAAGCTTTCAAATTCTTCACGGTAAAATATACCAACACCTTGGGTAAAAGGTCCGCCACTATTTAAAACTTGTGTGTTATCATTACTTCTATTAAAAGCTTTAACACGGTATCTCCCTGATTCTGTTAATTTATATTCCAAACTAACATCACCAATTAAATTACTATTATTTGTTGTTTTAGTATTCGTAGCGCTATTAGTTACTCCAAAATTTCCATCAATTACCAACCTATTATTAAATAATTGTTTTGATAAGGCTAAATCCAATTCATCACTGCTTAATGAATTTCCTGGCCTATAATTAACACCAATATCAATATCTTTTGTTACACCATTTAACCAACTGCTAATTTTATTACTCAACATTTCTGAACCAGTTGCTGCAACAGCACCACCAGCATTTACTCCCGAACCACCAGTTACAGATATTGGAGTTACAAAACTTCGTAATAATAACAACGAAAAAACTTGACGGTTTAATTCGTTTGGATCAGTCATTAAGTTTTTAATTAAGGTTCGTGTACTTTCGTCAATTGTAGGTAAATCAATTCCAAAAGTAATATCCGGAGATGTTAATTTATCTTTCATATAGAGTTTACAATCAACTGGAAAGCGTTTATTATAATTACTAGATGAATCGTTAGGGAATAAAGGTTTTATTGATGCGCGTTGTTTATAATTTGCAATGATATCAATATTTGCTTTATATGCATTTCCATTCCATTTAATAGAACTACCTTTTTCAATTTCAAATTTTTTGGTTACAAAATTTTCAAGCGTAAATAAATAATCGCCAGTTGAAAGAGCATAATCTCCAAACATATCAAATTTTCCTTTCGAATTAATTTTCATGTTCAAATTTCCATCACCTCTCGCTTTAATAACATCTCCTGATTTTTCGTCAAATATTAATTGTACCTCAGCATCCGAAGTAGCCTCTAAATTAAAATCGAGTGACAAATTTGATTTTGAAACAGGCTTAATTACCTTAATAGTATCTTTAGTTACAAACTGAATAAATTCATTATTTCCAATTTCAGAAGGACCATCTAACGGAATATAAAAACGAGTTCCTCCATTTGTTCTCATATTAATTTCCACCTTAATATCATCTGTAAATCCATAAATACCAACATTACCAGAGGCATACGCCGTACCATAAAAACTAGAATTATTTGCTGAAGTTGTATTTAGTAACATCAATTTTTTTGTATTAACATCAAAATCGATACGCATATTTTTAAAATTATTATGAAATATATTTCCATCAACACTTCCTGCATTACCAGTTTTATCTCGTATTTCAAGATTATCAAAATTTATTTGATTAGGTTTTATATTTACATTTCCACTAACTGTATATTGTACATTTAAATAATCAACAAGCACAACACATTTCATTAATTTTAAACTTGCATTAATTTGAGGCTTACTTGGTGTGCCAGTAACTTTACCTGAACCATTTAAAAAACCAATTTTAACAGTTAAAATATCTTTTAAATAAGGCTGTAATAAAGATAAATCAAATGGCGATGCCTTAAAAGTAATATCTAAATTATCCTCTTGTTTTTTTGTATAATAATATCCATTAAATTCTAAATTCTTAAAT
>CAIYSA010000288.1 GCA_903928655.1 uncultured Bacteroidota bacterium | reverse complement strand
ATTAAAAGAATTCGGAGATAAAATTTCTGAAGACAAAAAAGGCCCTATTGAAACTGCTTTAGCTAATTTAAAAGAAGCGCATAAAACACAGGATGCTACACAAGTGGCTGCTGCTTTAACTGCAATGAACACTGCTTGGACTGCTGCAAGTGAAGAAATTTACAAGGCACAAGCTGCAGGAGCTGGTGGACCAGAAGCAGGAGCCCAAGGACCTGACGCAGGTCAAAGTAATGGCGGTGCAAGTAATGATACTGTTGAAGATGCTCAATTTGAAGAGGTGAAGTAATTGATTTTTCGACGAAAATTTTATACCCCCACCAGTGCCCCGATTTATCGGGGCACTGGTTTTTTAATAGCTACTCATATTCCATTTTCGCATTTGTATTAAATTTTTATCTACTATCTTCGTAATGAAATAAAAGGATATGGTTGAGTTGTTATTTTTAGGGGGTATGTTCTCGGCTTTATTAACTGTCTATTTATTGTTAGTTAGTAAAAATGAAACCAAGAGTTATGCGGATTATTTATTGTCAATATTATTTCTTTTGCAGATATATTGCACGTTTTTATATTTATTTATCCACTCAGGTTTTATTAATGTAGCTCCCTATTTATTTAAAACAGGGGCTCCAGTAAATTTTATTATTCCTCCGCTTGCTTATTTATATGTAAGGGCAGTTTTGTATAATGAAAAAGGGTTTTCTAAATTTGATGTAGTTCATTTCATTCCTTTTGTTTTATTTTTTATTAATTATTTGCCTTTTTATTTAATGCCCATAGCTGAAAAGTCAGATATAGTAAGGGCTGCCGTATTAGATCAATCTTTGATTTATAAACATAACGCAGGAGTATTACCGGAATATGTTCTATTTATTATGCGACTATTGCAAACCATTATTTATTTAATATTTAATTGGGTATTGGTTATTAAATTTAAAAAGAATAATTTAAGTAAACCAGTGCAAGATCAAATTATTGCTGTCATAAATTGGCTTAAATTTTTTAATTGGAGTGGGGTATTCAATTTAGGTGGAATGATATTGTTGATTTTATTAGTGTTGGTTTTTAATGGTTCATTTATCATAACATTTTTAAATTTGATTCCAGGTTTAATTATATCCCTTAGTTTTTTCGCCATTAGCAGTTATTTGTTAGTAAACCCTAAAGTATTATTTGGTTTACCATTTGTAAAATATAACGAAGTGCCATCTAGTATCTTGGACGATGATTCTCAAAGAATACATTTTATAACAGAAGATTATTCCAAGGAAATTGCGCATATAAAAAGCTTTTTTTTGGAACACAAGCCCTATTTAAAAAGTAGTATTAATATTAACCAGGTTTCCGTCGAAATTGGCATTCCAGCCCGAGAACTATCCTTTATATTAAATAATCACTTTGGATTAAGGTTTAATGATTTTGTGAATAATCATCGCATAACCTTCGTAACTGAAAGATTGAATCCTGATTATTTAAAAGATTATACCATCGAAACCCTGTCTATTTCAGCAGGCTTCACTTCTAAAAGCACATTTAATGCCGCTTTCAAGAAAATTCACAACTGTACACCTTCTGAATTTTTAGCAAATTCTTATTAGTTAAAATGCTGATATACAGCGTCTAAATTGTACGAAAATCAGAAAGTTGTACTATATGCAGAATATTGTACGAATTCTTAGATTAAAATCTTAGAAATAAGTAGGCACTACTCTAAATTACACACATTAAAATTTATAGAAACATTATAAATGTTTATACATATATTAAATCATACATATATAAATATAAAGTTTATTTTGCTTCGGATGTTTTTTTTTTTTTGTGCATTATTTTTTATT
>CAIYSA010000287.1 GCA_903928655.1 uncultured Bacteroidota bacterium | reverse complement strand
TTAAACTTTAAAATATGTCAATTAAACTAATTGCAGATAGCGGTTCAACAAAAACTGATTGGGTTTTGTTAGATGATAAGAAGGTATTGTTTCAATATCAAACCATCGGATTTAATCCTTATTTTCAAAGTAGTGAAACTATTTATAATGAAATTAAACATGTGTTATTACCATTGTTGGAAAATCAATTAAGTAACATTAATCACATAGCTTATTATGGTGCGGGTTGTTCTAGTTCAGACAAAATTGAAGTTGTAAAACAAGGATTATATTTAGCCTTTGGCAATATTAAAACAGAAGTGAATCATGATTTATTGGCTGCCGCCAGAGCGTTATGCGGGAAAGAAAAAGGGATAGCTTGTATTTTAGGAACAGGAAGTAATAGTTGCTTATACAACGGAACAGAAGTAATAGAAAATGTGCCATCAGTTGGCTATATGTTTGGCGACCATGGAAGTGGCGCAACGATAGGCAAAACATTTATCCAATATTATTTTGACGATAAATTACCACAACATTTAAAAATTGCTTTTGAAAAAGCAGGTTTCCATCGTGAATTAATACTTGAAAACGTATATAAAAAACCTTTACCAAGTAAGTATTTAGCAAGTATTTCAAATTTTATTTCAAGTTTCCCTAACGATAGTTTTATAAAAGAGCTAATAATAAATTGTTTTATCGATTTTTTTGAAGCTCAAGTTTCTAAATATACTAATGCGCATGAGTTGCCAGTAAATTCAGTTGGTTCAATTGGATTTTATTATAAAGAATTTTTAGAAATTGCTGCAAAAAAACAAGGATTTAAAATTGGAAATATTATTAAATCTCCTATTGATGGATTAATTAAATATCATAGTTAATGTCATTTTTTATTATTCCATTAACGGCATTGCTTGCCTCTTTACTTACATTTTTTTCGGGCTTTGGATTAGGAACAATTTTATTGCCTGTTTTTGCCGTTTATTATCCTGCGCCAATAGCAGTGCTACTTACAGCTATTGTGCACTTTAGTAATAATATTTTTAAAATTGGTTTAGTTTATAAAAACATCCATTGGAATTTGGTTTTAAAATTTGGTTTTCCGTCTATGCTAGCAGCATTATTAGGAGCTTATTTTCTAAAAAATTTATTTAATAATCCTATCATATTATGGGTTTATGGAATTGGGATTTATTCATTTTCAATCAGCTTATTTAATTTAATTATTGGGTTCCTCATAATTTCATTTTCACTATTTGAAGTAATGCCTGTTTTAAAAAATTTAAGCTTTAAATCAAATAAATTATTTATTGGAGGGTTATTAAGTGGTTTCTTTGGTGGTTTAAGCGGACACCAAGGCGCCTTGCGTAGTGCCTTTTTAGTTCGTTTAAATTTACCTAAAGAAAGATTTATTGCAACAGGTACTGCCATTGCTTGTTTAGTGGACGTTGCAAGAATGTGTGTTTATGCATTCACTTTAGATTTTACAACTGCTTTAACACATTCTTCTATATTACTTATAAGTGTTGCATTTGCTATTTTTGGAGCGTTTATTGGAAATAAATTATTAAAGAAAATAACAATCGGTTTTTTAAAATGGGTTGTTACAATTTTTATGATGATAATTGGCGTGATGATGATAATGGGGCTTTTAAGTTAAACTTAAAAGCCAATTTATTGCATCATTTTCATAACTAAAAGGCTTTGTTGGTCTAATTGGTTTATTAATTTTCAAATAAAAACTTACCATTATATTTTGCGCTAAATTTTTCACAATCATTGCATCAGCAATTGTATAAATAGAACCTGCTTCACTTGCAGAAAAATATCGGGCTTCACTTGTATAATTTGTTGTGTTACCTGCTATCATCAAAATAAGAGCTGGCTTTTTTTGTGTTAATTCACCTACAGCTTCCGTAATTTTTACACATTCATCCAAACCAATTATTGAACTTGAACTCATATCAATTTTAATAATTGAGTTTTCTAACTTCGAGATTTTCACAAAATCTAATTCAATAATATCCAGTGTATTCACACATTAAATATATATTATTGTTTTGATTTATCAAAGTGAACAAACAAATTAATGTAGATTAGTCGAGATTTTCGCATAATCCATGGGAATAAAATAAGGATTAGTCCAGCATACGTTCCTAAAAAAGCAATAAGACTAAAATTTAAAACTGAAACAGTTAATAGAAATAAACCAACTCCTAAAGCTACATTTAAACCATAACTCACATACATTGCCCCATAATAAAACCCAACTTCCTTTTCAAAAGACTCTCCACAATGCGGACAATTATTAGGTGAATCAACAAATGTTTTTAAATTATAGGGGGTTTTATCTTTATAAAAATCCCCAACACAACATTTAGGGCATTTATCAAATAAAATAGAATAGAGTTTTGTATTTTTTATCATACCTCAAAGCTACAAGTAAAATCAATTTTTATGTTAAAATTTAACATTATTTACTACAAGCTTTTGAAGTCATTTTAATATCTGTATTGCTAATTGCAGTAAAACCACCAGACACATCAATTAAATTAATATAGCCTAAACGTTTTAATAAAGATGCTGCAATCATACTTCTATAACCACCAGCACAATGAATATGATATTCTTTATCTTTTGAAAGATTATTTTGCCATTGTTCAATAAAATCTAGTGGATTAGAAAATACATTATCTATATGATTTGATTCATACTCTCCTGGCTTTCTAACATCTAGAACATTTAAGACAGAAGTATTAAATTTCTCACTAAAATCAGGTGCACTTATAGAGTTAATTGATTCAGTATTATTGCCTTGCTTTTTCCACTCTTCAATTCCACCAATAATAAAACCTAAACAATTGTCATAGCCAACTCTACTCAAACGGATAACTGTTTCTTGTTCTCTCCCAACTGGAGTTAGTAAAATGATTGGTTGATTTAATTCTTTAATAATTACTCCAACCCAAGGAGCAAACTGCCCATCAATTCCAATAAAAATCGAATTTGGAATATATTCATTAGCGAAATCAATAGGAGATCTTACATCTAAAATTAGTGCTTCTGAATTTAAGATCAATGATTTAACTTCCTCCACATTTAGTGGTTTTGTGCCATTTTCTTTAGCATTATCAATGCTCCCATAGCCATTTTTATTTAGCATTGCATTTTTAGCAAAATATTGTGGTGCTGGCAAAATACCAGTTGTAAGTTCTTTAATAAACTCCTCTTTTGTTAAATTCCCTAAAGCATAATTCAGTTTTTTTTGATTCCCTAAGGTATCGAAAGTTTCCTTGCTCATGTTTTTTCCACAAGCGGAACCTGCACCATGAGCAGGATAAATAATAACATCATCAGGAAGTGTCATTATTTTTTTTCGCAAGGAATCAAAAAGCATACCCGCTAAATCTTCTTGAGTTAGGTCCGACTTAATAGCTAAATCAGGTCTTCCAACATCACCAATAAATAAAGTATCACCTGTAAAAATACAAATAGGCTTTTTGTTTTCATTTAATAATAAAAAACAAGTTGACTCTAAAGTATGGCCAGGAGTGTGTAATGTTTTAATGGTTAGCTTACCTATTTTAAATTCTTGCCCATCAGCTGCAACCGTTGATTTAAATGATGTTTCTGCACTTGGTCCAAATATTATTTCAGCACCAGTTTTATTTGATAAATCTAAATGACCAGAAACAAAATCAGCATGAAAATGAGTTTCGAAAATATATTTTATTTCAGCATTATTTTTTTTCGCCAAATCAATGTAAGTAGAATATTCTCTTAGTGGATCAATGATGGCACATTCCCCTTCAGATTGAATATAATAAGCTCCTTGAGCTAAGCAATTGGTATATAATTGTTCAATAATCATAATAGTTATTTAATTACTAAAGGTAATAAAAACTATAATTTTATGGGTTTGATTTTTTAAATTATTTATTAATTAAAATTTGATTTTAGTATTCCTATCCAATTTTATTAACACCTCTATTAAATGAAACCAATTTGAATATATCAGTTAGGTTATCGATTTAAAAATAATCAATTAGGTTAAAGAATTTTATCTAAAAAAAAATTTATCCTAAAATCTCATCAAATTTCTTAATCATATAATCAATCATTTCATCATTAATCATTGGAGTTACACCAATCCAAAAAGTATCATTTACGATAATTTCGGTATTTGGTAAATCGCCAACAGTTCTGTAATCTATATCTTTAAAATAAGGTTGCTTTCTAATATCCCCAGCAAAAAGCAAACGAGTTGCAATTTTTTCATCATTTAATTTTTGAACCAAATCATTACGTGAAATGCCTGCATCTTTTTTTACAGTAATTAGAAAACCAAACCATGATGGTTCTGAATTTGGAGTTGCTTCAGGTAATATTAATTTATTGGAATGTTTTAATAATCCCTGTTTCAACAAATCAAAATTATGCCTTCTAATTTTAATAAATTCATCTAATTTTTCTAATTGTGCTAAGCCTAAAGCAGCCTGCATATCAGTAATTTTCAAATTAAATCCAAGACGAGAATAAATATATTTATGATCATATCCCATTGGTAAATCACCCTGTTTTTGGCAAAATCTTAAACCGCAAGTGTTGTCTTTTCCTGGTTCACACCAACAATCTCTTCCCCAATCTCTAAAAGATTCGGCTATTTTTTTTAATTTAGAATTTGAAGTATAAACCGCTCCACCTTCACCCATTGTAATGTGATGTGCTGGATAAAAACTCAAGGTTGCAATATCTCCAAATGTTCCAACGTGTTGACCATTGTAGGTTGCACCTAAAGCATCACAACAATCTTCCATTAACCATAAATCATGTTTTTCGCAAAATGCAGTAATCACATCTAAATTAAAAACGTTACCCATTGTGTGAGCAATTACAACAGCTTTTGTTTTTGGAGATAATGCTTTTTCTAAATGCGTAATATCTATTTCATAATAAGGAATGGTTACATCCAAAAAAACAGGAATAGCACCATATTGTAAAATAGGATTTACTGTAGTTGGAAAAGAAGCCGCAACAGTAATAACCTCATCGCCTGGCTTTATTGCTTCATCTCCAAGTTCTTTTGCAGTTAAAGCAGAAAAAGCTACTAAATTAGCCGAAGAACCTGAGTTTACAGTTAATACAGACTTAACGTTAATATATTTAGCTAGTTTTTTTTCAAACTCTGCATTAAATTTCCCAGTTGTAAACCAAGCATCTAAAGCAGAATCTGTGATATAACTAAGTTCCTTATGATCAAAAACTTTTCCGCTAACAGGAACAGCTGATTCGCCAGGAATAAACGTTTGTTGTTTAAATGCCTCATCATGATATTCTTTAATTAAAGAATGTATTTGATGTTTTATATCTAGAAGTTTTGACATAATTATTTGTTACAATATGATTTTATTTGTTTAACACGACAATCATAGATATTGTTTAGAATACTAAATTCTTCTATATAGCCATCGATTGTAAACTTTATAGTTTCCTCAAAATTTAATCTTGGTTTCCAACCTAATTGGTTTACGGCTTTAGTAATATCTAATTTTAATAACCCAGCTTCATGCAATTTTTCAGTTACAAAAGGTGATTCAATTTTAAGTGTTGGTATTATTTTTTTAACCTCATTTACAACATCTCCAACCGTATAATTTTCGTAAGAAGATGGACCAAAATTCCAGCCTCCAGAAAAAGATTTGCCATTATGAAATAATTGTTCAGCTAATTTCATGTAACCAAAAACGGGTTCTAAAACAAACTGCCAAGGCCTAACTGAATTAAAATTTCGAATTTGAGATGTTTCATTATTTTGAAATGCTCTTATTATATCGGGAATAATTCTGTTTTCTGCCCAATCGCCACCACCAATTACATTACCTGCTCTTCCTGTGGCAACGTGACACGTATTTTCTTTAGTAAAAAAAGATTTTATATATGAATTGGTGATTAACTCTGAACAACCTTTAGATGCACTATACGGATCATCGCCTCCCATTGCATCATTTTCTCGATAACCCCAAAGCCATTCATTGTTTTGATAACATTTATCGGTTGTAACATTAATTGCTACTTTTACTGTTGGGCAATTTCTTACAGCTTCAAAAAAATTAACAGTACCCATTAAGTTTGTTTCAAAATTATAATGAGGATTATTATATGATTCAATAACTAATGGCTGAGCAGCTAAATGAAATGCGATATCTGGTTTAACCTCATTAAAATAATTTGATAATTTATCTAAGTCTCGGATATCTCCATCTTGATGATGAATTTTATTTTGTAAATCTGTGGTAACAAAATTATCTTTTTTAGTTAAAGCGGGCAAAGAATAACCATAAACCTCAGCCCCCAATTCTTTTAACCAAATACAAAGCCACGAACCTTTAAAACCAGAATCTCCGGTTACAAGCACTTTTTTGTTTTGAAATGTTTTATTAAATAAATCTAATGAATTTTGCATAACATTTTATTTCCATATTTTCCATTCAGCGTTGCCACTCTTCCAAAAATCTTCTAATTCAATTTTATCTCTAAGAGCATCCATACATTTCCAAAATCCTTCATGCTGATATGCAGATAGCTTTCCATCATTTGCGATGTCGATTAATGGCTTTTTTTCCCATTGCACATCATCCATATCACCTTCTAAATATTTAAAAATTTCAGGCTCCAAAACAAAAAAACCACCATTAATTCTAACTCCATCGCCTATTGGTTTTTCCTGAAATGTTTTCACAGTTCCGTTTTCATCTGTTTCCAAATTCCCAAATCTTCCTGGTAATTGAATAGATGTTAGAGTAGCAATTTTTCCTGAATTTTTATGGAAACTAATTAAATCATGAATATTAATATTAGCAACGCCATCTCCGTATGTCAACATAAATGGTTCATTACCTATATATTTCTGAATACGCTTAATTCTTCCTGCAGTATTAGTATTAATACCAGTATCAACTAAAGTTACTTTCCAATTTTCCGAACCGGAATTATGAACTTCCATTTTATTATTGGCCAAATCAAAGGTAACATCTGTTTGATGTAAAAAATAATTAGCGAAATATTCTTTTATCACATAGCCTTTATATCCGCAACAAACAACAAATTCATTGAAGCCAAAATGACTATAAATTTTCATAATATGCCATAAAATTGGTTTACCTCCAATTTCCACCATTGGCTTTGGCCTTAAATCAGTTTCTTCTGATAAACGTGTACCAAGACCACCTGCTAAAATAACTACTTTCATAAATTTTATTTTTTATAGTCTAAAAATTAATTCTCTCTTTTTCTATTACTAAAGGGCGTTTCCGAACTTGAGTATGAATAGCGCCAATATATTCTCCAATAATTCCAATAAAAAATAACTGTACAGAGGAAAAGAAAAATATACCGATTACCATTGGTGCCGTTCCTATTTGAAAATCGTACCAATAAATCAATTTATAAATAAAATAACCCAAGGCAACTAAAAAGCTAACAATTGCAGAGAAAAAACCAATAAAAGCAGATAATCTCAGAGGCAATTTAGAATGGCTTGTAAACCCAAGCATTGCAACATCATATAATTTAAAGAAATTTGAGTTAGATTTTCCAGCAAAACGTTCTGGTTGAGCATACGGAATTTCAAATCTTCTAAAACCCAATTCAGAAACAAGTCCTCTTAAATAAGGATATTGATCATCTAAATTTCTAATAATTTTAATAAATTTCTGGTCATATAAACCAAATCCTGTAAAATTTTTGATGGTAGCTTCCCCATCCGATGCACTTGATAAAATATTATAAAAGAACTTCCTAACCGCAAACATTATTGGATTTTCTTTGCTCTGTTTTTTGATACCAATTACAATTTTAAAACCTTCTTCCCATTTTTCCAAAAACTGCGGAATCATTTCTGGTGGTTCTTGAAAATCAGAAACCAAATAAATAACAGCATCACCGTGACACTGAATCAAACCATGAAAAGGAGAGCGAATCCAACCAAAATTTCGTTCATTAAAAATAACCTTTACATTTTTATTATTCGAGGTAATTTCTTTTAAAATTTCAGGCGTTTTATCAATAGAACAGTTGTCAATTAATACATGCTCATAGGTATATTGAGGTAATTTCTCAAATATTTTACCTATTGTTTCAATTAACAATCTAACGTTACCTTCTTCGTTATAACAAGGTGTTATTACTGAAATATGTTTTTTCATATAAAATACCAAAAATAACATTTTTTAATATAAAATAAGATTTATTTTAAGGTATATAAAGGTATCTTGTATAAGATTTTTTATTACTTTAAACGTTTATTTTAAAAGTATTTTTATTTTGAATAACATAATTAAAGAAGATATTTCATCTATTATAAATTGTTTTGATTATTGGGAGCGTTTTAAAAACAAAACAATCCTAATTACTGGAGCAAATGGTTTTTTACCGGCATATTTAGTAGAATCTTTTTTATCCTTAGACAAAACCTATAATACTAAAATAATAGCAATCGTTAGAAATAAACAGAAAGCCAATAATCGATTTAAGAATTACATGACCGATACTAATCTTGAAATTATTGAACATGATGTTTGCAATGAATTTAATTATAATCATAAAATCGATTTTATAATACATGCTGCAAGTCAGGCTAGTCCTAAATATTACAAGGTTGACCCTGTTGGAACCTTAAATGCTAATGTTTTAGGCACTATTAATATGTTAAAATTAGCTCAGAAAAAAAGTGTTGAATCTTTCTTGTATTTTAGTTCAGGAGAGGTATATGGGGAAGTGAAAGATGAATTTATGCCAATAAAAGAGGATACATTTGGTTATTTAAATCCAGCATTAGTAAGGTCTTGCTATGGAGAAAGTAAACGAATGGGAGAAACAATATGTGTAAGTTATTTTGCGCAATACGGAATTAAAGCAAAAATTGTAAGACCTTTTCATACTTATGGACCAGGAATGGTATTGGATGATGGGCGTGTATACGCTGACTTTGTAGCAAATATTTTAAAAGATCAAAATATTATTTTAAATAGTGACGGTAAAGCAAAGAGAGCTTTTTGTTATTTAACAGACGCAACAATTGGGTTTTTGACAGTATTAGTTAATGGCGAAAATGGAGAAGCTTATAATGTAGGAAATCCTCAAGAAGAATATAGTATTTTAGAATTAGCAAACATTCTCGTAAATTTATATCCAGAAAAAAAAATAGAAGTCATTTTAAATAAAACAATTAATACAGATTATTTAAAAAGTACAATTACAAGAAATTCACCTAATATTGATAAACTAAAAAAATTAAACTGGAATCCTACAGTAACAATAAAGAAAGGATTCAAAAGAACCGTTTCCAGTTTTTTATAACATAATATGAGTACTAGCAACCAAAAAAAAGTAAGCGACTTAGTAGCAGATTTCCTTGAAGAGAAGGGAATAAAACATGTGTTTGGAATCATTGGCGCGGGTAACGCTCATTTATTTGATTCCATTTATCATAAAGGCTACACCGAAATAATATGTGTACACCACGAACAAGCTGCTTGTATGGCTATTCAAACATACTATCGAACAACTGGAAGGATTTCAGCTGCTTTATTAACTACAGGAGCTGGTTCAACAAACGGCGTTACGGGTGTAGTAAGTGCTTGGGCTGATTCTATACCTGGGTTAATTATATCGGGAAATGAGCATTCAAAATACATTGAACTTCATAAAGATTTAAGAATGTGGGGAGTTCAAGGTTATGATAGCTCTTTAATGGTTGATAAAGTTACAAAATATAACGGAAGAGTTTTAGAACCAGAAAACGTAAATTATGAGTTAGAAAAATCATTACAAATTGCAATTACAAACAGACCAGGCCCAATTTGGTTAGATATTCCAATGAATATTCAAGCTTCATTGATTGATACTTCTAAATTAAATAAATTTAATATTTCAGAACTTCCAAAAAATCAAACACAAAGTAACTCTGAATTAGATGAAAGTATAGATAATGTTATTACTGCTTTTAATAAAGCAAAACGCCCTGTTATTTGGTTAGGTCATGGTATAAAATTATCTGGTGCTGAAGCATTAATTGAAACGTTATTAGAAAAAATAAATGCCCCTTCATTAGTAACTTGGGCCGGAATTGATATGATTGACTCTTATCATCCATTAGTTTATGGACGAGCAGGAACTTATGGGCAGCGTTGTGCAAATTTCGTGTTACAAAATTGTGATTTTTTATTATGCATAGGAACACGTATGGCGATTTCTCAAATTGGATATGACATAACGGAACTTGCTAGAGAAGCAGAAATTGCTGTGATCGATATTGATAAACACGAAATAGATAAATACAAGGACCGTTACAATCAAACGATTTGTGCAGATGCGAAAAATTTTATTGAAAAATTAATTGCAAAATCTGATTCAATTAATAAAAATAATTTCATTGATTGGATTAGTAAATGTGATGGCTACCGATCAAAATATCCTTGGTTCTCACCTTCAGATCATCCTGATGAAGATGGATTTATTAATTCATATCAATTTATGGATCGTTTAAATAATCACTTAAAGGATGATCAGATCATTACAACAGATATGGGAACTGCTTTGCTAAGCGGACATCAAGTGTTGAAAATAAAAAAAGGTCAACGATTAATGACTTCTACTGGATTAGGTGAAATGGGTTATGGCTTGCCAGCAGCAATTGGTGCTTCAATAGCATCTAACAGAGGTGAGGTAATGTGTTTAAATTGTGACGGAGGAATGATGATGAATTTACAAGAACTTCAAACAATGATGCATTATGAATTGCCTATCAAATTATTTATTTTTAATAACGATGGATATTTAATGATTAAGCATACCCAAAATGCTTTGTTTAAAGGAAGAAAAGCAGGTGTGGATAAAAAAACTGGAGTTACCTGCCCAGATTTTAGTGCCCTAGCTGTTGCATTTGATATTCCAGCTTATCAAATAAGAACTTGGGAAGAGTTTGAAACTGTTATTCCTGAAGTTCAAGCCCACAAAGGAGCTGTAATATGCGAAGTATTTATGCATCCTCAACAGATGTTTGTTCCAAAATTATCATTAGCCATTCAAGAAGATGGAAGTTTAGTTTCTCCTCCGTTAGAAGATTTATCGCCATTATTAAAACGTGAAGAGTTAGAAGAAAATATGATTAATGGATTACATCCTAAATCAAAAAATTTAAAAGCTTAGAGATTATGAAAAAATTAAAAGTTGCGATTTTAGGTAGCGGAAATATTGGAACTGATTTATTGGTAAAAATCCAACGTTCAGAATTTCTGGAATGTTCAATGTTTATTGGTAGAAATTTATCGTCAGCTGGAATGACTAAAGCTATTGATATGGGTGTTAGAGTTTCTGACAAAAGTATTAATGCGATTATTGAAGAACCTGAAAGCTGTGATATCGTATTTGATTGCACATCAGCAAAAGACGCTGTTGCTCATTGGAAAATTTTAGAGAAACTAGGTAAGTTTGTTATTGATTTAACCCCAGCTAAAATTGGTATTCTTTGTATTCCAGCTGTTAACTTGCAAGAAGCTATTAAACACCAAAATGTGAATATGGTTACTTGTGGCGGACAAGCATCTATTCCTATTGCTTATGTATTAGGTAAAACGCAAAAAAATATTGAATACATTGAAGTGGTTTCTAGTATTGCTTCTAGAAGCGCTGGGCCCGCTACTCGATTAAATTTAGATGAGTATGTTGATACAACGGAATTAGGAGTTAGAACATTTTCGGGGGTTGAAAAAACAAAAGCCATTTTAAATTTAAATCCAGCACAACCTTGTATTGACATGCAAACTACTATTTTTGCTAAAGTTAAAGAAGCAAATATGGATGCCTTGAAAAAAGAATTAGATATAATGGTTGCTCAAATAAAAGCATATGTGCCAGGATACCATATTTTAGTAAACCCAATTTACGAAAATGGAAGAATTGTAGTAATGGTAAAAGCACTAGGTTTAGGCGATTATTTACCAAAGTATGCTGGTAATTTAGATATTATAAATTGTGCTGCAATTGCAGTAGCTGAAGAATATTCAAAACAAAAAACAAAATAATAATTTTATGCAGATTAAAGACATTAAACAAAAATTTGAATCAAAAGCAATAAGCAAAGTTGAATTTGTAGACACCATGCATGAATTGCATAAAGTACTTTTTGATTTATCAGAAAACTTAGCAAATACTGAAATAGCCAAAATTGAAATTGAAGATGGAAAAGTAATTTTCACTTCTCGAAAAACTCCCTTTCACCCTGGTGGAGCAAAGTTTTATGTAGATGTATTAGATAAACGTATTACACCATTAGAAGCATTTAATTTTAACATGTATGAGCAAGAAGACTCAGAAATGCTCTATAAATTAGTAAGCGAGGGCGATACTATTTTTGATATTGGTGCAAACATCGGTTGGTATTCAAATCACTTATCAAAAAAATTACCGAATAGCACTATCTATGCTTTTGAACCAATTCCCGAAACATTTGCACAGGTAAAAAGAAACACCGAATTAAATCAATCAAAAAATATTATTTTAAATAATTTAGCCTTGTCTGATAAAATTCAAACATTAACTTTCTTTTACTCACCAACTGTTACTGGTGCATCTTCTTCCGTTAATATTACGGAGAATGATAGCATGGTAAAGTTAGAATGTCAAACAAATACATTAGATCATTTTGTAAAAGAAAAAAATATTACAAAATTAGATTTCATTAAATGTGATGTGGAAGGTGCTGAGTTTATGGTATACAAAGGCGGGGCAGAAACCTTTGCAAAACATACACCAATTATTTTTACTGAAATGTTACGTAAGTGGGCTGCTAAATTTGGTTACCATCCAAACGATATTATTGATTTCTTTACTCAATTTGGATACAACTGCTACATATCACATGATGGGAAATTAAAAGCATTCCATAAAGTAACGGATGAAACGATGGAAACTAACTTCTTCTTTTTACATCCAACAAAACACGCTGATAAAATTAAATCATTAAGCTAAATGAAAAAAATTGTCATACACGACCCAACGCTAAGAGATGGAAACCATGCTGTTGCTCATCAATTAAGTGCCAAGCAAATAGAAATTTATACTAAAGCTGCAGAAAAAGCGGGGGTTCCTGTTGTTGAAGTTGGCCATGGTAACGGACTTGGAGCATCCTCATTACAAGTTGGAGAAGCCTTAGAAAGTGATGTAATTTTGCTTGAAACGGCACGTAAAAATTTAAAGAATAGTAAATTAAGCATTCATTGCATACCAGGTTTCGCCACCATCAAACGTGATTTAGAAAGAGCAATTTCTATAGGCGTTGATGTAGTTCGCGTGGCATCTCATTGCACTGAAGCTGACATTACACAAAGGCATATTGCTTTTTGCAGAGAAAAAGGAAAAGATACTTATGGTGTTTTAATGATGAGTCACATGGCATCTGTAAAAATGCTTGTTGAAGAAGCTCAAAAAATGGAATTATATGGTGCAGAAGGAATTATTATTATGGATTCTTCTGGCACTTATTTACCTACAGATGTCACTGAAAGAATTACTGCTTTAGTAAACAGCTTAGGCGTGCCTGTTGGTTTTCATGGACATAATAATTTAGGAATGGCAGTTGCTAATTCAATTGCTGCAATAGAATCTGGTGCAAAAATTTTAGATGCTACGGCACGTGGATTTGGTGCTGGAGCAGGCAATACACAATTAGAAGTATTAATTGCAGTGTTGGAACGAATGGGTTACGAAACCGGAATTAACCTTTATAAAATATTAGATGCAGCTGATATTGCTGAAAAAGAATTAATGCCGAAAGTACCAACTATTAGTTCTGAAAGTATTGTAAGTGGGTTGTCTGGCGTATTCTCTGGGTTTGCAAAACATGTATCTCGAATCTCAAAAGAATATAACGTTGACCCACGTGATGTATATTTTGAATTAGGAAAAAGAAAAGTTGTAGCTGGGCAAGAAGATTTAATTATTGAAGTAGTAATGGAACTTGTAAAAAATAAAGAAGATTAATGAGCGCAAAAGCAATTAAATTAACCTACGATAATTGTCACACATCAAGTGCTGACTTTAATTCATTACAGGAATTAAAAAACAGAACCATTTTAATTACCGGTGGAACTGGCTTTGTTGGAAAATGGATAACCGAAATGGTTTGCTATTTAAATGCAGAACATAAATTAAATATCAAATTATATTTATTAGCAAGAGATACTGAAAGTTTTAAAACCGAAGTTCCTCACTTAGCAAAAAACCCATGCGTTAATTTAATTCAACAAGATGTAAGACATTTAAGTGAATTACCTAAAGATATAAATTATGTGATTAATGCAGCTGGAAGTCCTGATAGAATGGAGCATGTCAGCAAACCATTAAGTACTATTGATACATTTTACAAAGGCACAAATTCAGTACTAGAAGAATGTTTTAGATTACCAAGTTTACATAAAATAATTCATTTAAGCTCAAACTATGTATATGGTACTTTAAGTAATGACAAAATTAAAGAGACCGATATGGGAACTTTAGATTGTAATTCTATTAATGCTACATACGGAGAAGTAAAACGCATGACAGAAACATTGTGCGCAGTATATTGTAATCAACAACATTTACCAATTACAATTATTCGCCCATTTGCTTTTGTAGGTCCTTATCAAAAATTGGACAAACCTTGGGCGATTAATAATTTTATTAGAGACGCTATTCATGGAGGACCAATTAAAATATTAGGAAATGGAAATACACAACGTAGTTATTTGTATGGAAGTGATTTAGCTTTTTGGTTATTAAAAATATTAGCTAAAGGAAAAACAGATACAGTGTATAATGTTGGAAGTGCTAATAGTATTTCATTAAAAGACTTAGCAGAGAGTATTAAAAATATTGTAGATAAAAAGTTGGAAGTAATTGAACGCTCTTCAAAAGAAGTTTACGGACTAACATCTAAATCAACTCCTGATTTAACTTTGATAACTAAAGACACACAGGTAAAAGAAAACTATACGTTAACTGAAGCTTTGGAGCAAACAGTGAATTGGAATAAATTAATGAAAAAATAATTTTATTGTTTAAAATTAAAAAGCGAGAATCACTTCTCGCTTTTTTTAATTAATTTTTACTATGTCGTCTTTTTTCTTCTTAAAAATAAAGTAAAACCAAGCAATCCAAATAGAATTAATAATGAAACAATAGAAATTAATTTTCCCTTACTTCTCAATCTTGGCTCAAAACTTAATTCAACATCATTTTTGCCTTTATTAATTAATAAGCCTGTTAATCCAGCATTAACACGGTATAATTTAGCATCAGTACCATTTAATTTAGCACTCCAACCTTCATCAAAAGGAATAGAAAAGAACAAAACTTTAGAATCATTTACTGTAACGGAACCTTTAATATTGTTTTCTGAAAATTTAGAAATTGAGAAAGAATCTTTCTTTAATTCATTAACATAAGCCAAATAATTGTCAAAAGTCATAGAGGCAGTAGTATCATTTAAATTAAATTGTTTTAAAGAAGTAAATGTTAATTTATCATCATTACCAATAATACATGATCTTAATAAACAAAAGTCTTTTTGTGTGGTAGATAATTTTTTAAATACGTCTTCCGCAATACCATTATTATAAGTGAATCCGAAAGGTAATGCGAATTTATTTTTATAAACTTTTACATCTCCAAACTTAGCAATTGAATCAAAACCCATATTAGCCACTGAATTATCTGGACGTTTTGATAACCAATACTTGCCGCTTGCTATTGAAAATAAAATTGGTCTATCACCTAAACCCTTTGCCCAACGGGTTGAATTTTCATCTTTAGCATCAATTACATTTAAATCTCCTAAAAACTTAATATAATTTTTTTGATTAAAAGAATGGTAAGATGGCGTTCCATAAAAACATTGAGCTTTTGCGTCATTAATACTTCCATGAATTGCCATGCCTGACATATAATCCTTATTTACTCTAAAAAAAGATTTATCATTAGTGTTTAAAAATTTAATGGCATCAGTAGTATAATCATTATAGCCTACTTTAGAAGTTAACTCACTATTATACATGGCAACACGTTTATTAATAGTTGAATTAGAGAAATATAAAACTTCGAAAAAGCAAACTAAAAACAAGGCTACTTTAGCAATATGTTTGATGGAAGCAGTGCTTGCTAACAAAAACAATAATGCACTATAAGTCACGATCATAAAGGTTGCAAAACTCCTCATCCCAGAATCTACTGATGATTTAAATTGTGTTCCGGGTGTGTAAAGAAGTATCAATAAAAACAAACCAGTTACCAGCAATACAATTTTATTAATTTTACTATTTTGTTCAATAAATGAAATTGCTTTAACTGTAAAAAATAACATTAAAACAGAAATCACTAAAGAGAAAGTTCTAAAATAATCTCCTGAAAATGCCCAAAACATATAACGGAAATAAGGAAAAAGAATAGGCAATACAAATACAAAAGTCAATATTCCGTAAAATAATTTTTGTTTTTTAGTTAAACTACTAAAAACATGCGGGAATGCAACTAAACTCAAAATACCACAATAGAATAAAGGGGCCTCCAAATAATTTTGCCAACCTTTAAAATTTGTACCAACGCCTAACATATCACTTCCAAATGCTCTAAAAGTAGTTGTAAACCTTAACACTTCATCTGCCATGGCAAACATTGGCTGAGCTTTTAATTTTGCAGATAAACCTGCCTCACCTCCTACCCGTGGACTTTCTATTAACATCAATACATCAGGTAATAATTGGTAAGCTGTTATTCCAACACCCAATGCTGCAATACCAACCGTTTTTAAACTAAAGAAAATAAAGTTTTTCCAATTACCATTATGCACATCGTGATAACGAACAATGATATATCCAATTAAAAATATTGTGTACGAGTATAAATAAAACGGTTGTAAAAAGCCTAAAAGTGAAATCCCTAATAAAAACAAAAACCATTTTCCTTTATTCAGCCATCTTTCAAAACCTAATAACATGATGGCAACGTATACGGCTTCAGTTGAAAAAATAATCCATGTGCCTCCTAAAATTACATAACCTGAAAAAGCATATAATAATGCGCCTATCATTGCAGCAAAACCTGTTACTTTTAATTCTTTTAAAAATTTAAAAAAGATAAAGGCACATAAAAATATTTTTAATATTTCCATAAACACAATTACTTTTGGAATTGTATTTTTATCAAATAACATAATAAAGTTTGAGAAAAAATCACCTAACCATAAAGGAAAAATATTTTGTCCCATTCCTTGAGAAAATGACCAAGCGGGTACTCCTTCGTTTTTTAGGTACTCTGAAATATTAACAAGTAATGGATGATACATGTTAATAGTATCACTACCAAAACCCCAAAACCCCTTGAAAAAATTCTTTTTATTTAATTTAAATGGATAGATCTGCGTTTGAAGAAATAGATGACTATGTCATCATCGAAGAGGAAAGAAAACTTAATCACATCGAGAGTGTGGAGCCAATTTTCGCCAGCAATCAAGGAGACTTGTATGGCATAATTAAGCAGCTCATCTTGAGAAACGAGTCAGAGTTGCTAAGCTGCAAATCTTTGGATTTCGGCGTCACAGTTACATTCACGGTTCGGATTCTCAAAAAGATGCATTTCGAACTGTTAGAATGGCTACATGAAAATGCGAAGGCCATAATCGGTACGCCGATTCAAAGCCTTGAGACCGCAGTGGAAGATTTGCAAAAGGTTTGTAGCTCAATTTTTCATACAGAGATCATGAAAATCAATATGCCTCAAATAAAGTACCTCTAAAATTTGCTGAAAGCTGCCCTGTAGATATCGATGGACGATTTCTTATAAATTT
>CAIYSA010000286.1 GCA_903928655.1 uncultured Bacteroidota bacterium | reverse complement strand
TTTTTTTATTTTTTTAAATTGTTTGTTTTATTTTATACTACTAAATTAAGTTTGTGTTTACTGTTATGCAAACTTTAAACCAAAAAGTTATGTATGTCTTTTTGACATTATTATATTTTAAATAGTAATTTATTGTATATTTTCGTAAGAAATTAATTACTGACAATATGTTCACTTGTAAAGAAGTTTTAATAGAATTAGAAAAATTGGGTACTGAGCAAACAAAAAAAACATTAGTTCGCCATGGAGCTCCAAGTAACCAGCTATTTGGTGTAAAAGTGGGTGATTTAAAAGTATTAGAGAAAAAGATTAAAAAAAATCATCATTTATCTTTAGAACTTTATAAAACAAAAAATTCAGACGCTATGTATTTGGCAGGTTTAATAGCTGATGAAAAGCTTATTTCAAAAGAAGATTTAAATTATTGGGTAGAAAATGCTTCTTGGCATATGATTGCTGAATATACAGTGCCTTGGATTGCCGCTGAATCAAAATTTGGATTGGAATTAGGACTCTTATGGATTAAATCTAATCAAGAAAATATTGCATCATCTGGCTGGTCAACACTTTCTAGCTATTTATCAATTACAGCAAATGAAATGATTGATTTAAAATTATTTCAAAAATTATTAAAACAAATAGAAGTTGATATAGATAAACAGCCTAACAGAGTGAAATATACAATGAATGGTTTTGTGATTTCGTGCGGAAGTTATGTAAATGATTTGACTAAACTTGCTAAGGAAACTGCTAATAAAATTGGAAAGGTTAATGTTGAAATGAATGGAACGGCTTGTAAAGTTCCTGCTGCAGAAGAATATATTTTAAAACTTGAAGATATGAATAGAGTAGGTGTTAAAAAGAAAAAAGCGAGATGCTAGTTTGGTTATTTTTTTGAATTAAATATTTAAATAGTATTTGATTTTTCGGAATGGCCATAATTATATTACTTTTGTATAAAAAATATATTATGGCATTATTAGTAATATTTAGACATGGCCAAAGTGTTTGGAATTTAGAAAATAAATTTACTGGATGGGTTGATGTTGAATTGACAGAAAAAGGAATTCAAGAAGCAAAAAATGCAGGAGAAAAATTAAAGTCATTTCATTTTGATGTTGCTTATGCATCCGATTTAAAACGTGCTCAAAATACATTATCTATAGCCTTAGAAGTAGCAGGTAAAACAGTGCCAACAACTTATAATAAAGCTTTAAATGAAAGAATGTACGGCGATTTGCAAGGATTAGATAAAACCGAAACTGCAAAAAAATATGGCGATGAACAAGTTAAGATTTGGAGAAGAAGTTATGATGTGCCACCTCCAAATGGAGAAAGTTTAAAAGATACAACAGCAAGAGTAATACCGTATTATAAAGCTGAAATTGAACCACAATTAAAAGCAGGAAAAAATGTTGTAATTGCTGCGCATGGCAATAGTTTAAGGGCTTTAATAATGTATTTAGAAAACATGACGCCAGCACAAATTTTAGAATTTGAAATAGGTACAGGAATTCCTCGTTTATATGAATTAGATGAAAATTTAAAAGTATTAAAAGCAGAAAATATTTAAATAAAATGCAACAACAATTTTTAAATAATAATACTGGTAAAACTATAGCCATTGATTTTGATGGAACTATTGTAGAACATAGTTATCCTGCTATTGGCAAGGAAATGATGTTTGCTTTTGCTACAATTAAAGAATTACAAAAAAAAGGACATAAACTTATTTTATTTACTTATCGTACAGGTTCATTATTAGATGAGGCTGTTGAATATTGCAAACAAAATGGAGTAGAATTTTACGCCGTTAATAATAATTACCCAGAAGAAACAATTAACGAAAACTTGCCTCGTAAACTAAACGTTGATATTTTTATTGATGATAGAAATGTTGGTGGTTTTTTAGGTTGGAGCGCAACTTGGCAAATTCTTCATCCTGAAGGAGGGGATTTTAATCATATTCTTAAAAATCCTGAAGCACACAATAATTACAAGAAAAATAAAACAATATTTCACAAAATATTTGGTAAATGATTATTTTAAAAACAAGAGAAGAAATTGAAATCATGCGCGAATCAGCACTCAGTGTATCGCGTACATTAGGAATTATTGCCAAAGAAATAAAACCAGGTGTTACTACTTTATATCTTGATAAATTAGCGGAAGAATATATTAGGGATAATGGAGGAACTCCTTTATTTAAAGGGATGTATGGTTTTCCAAATACACTATGTATGTCTTTAAATGAATCAGTAGTTCATGGTATCCCTAACGATAGGCCATTAGAAGAAGGTGATATTATTTCGGTTGATTGTGGCGTATTAAAAAATGGATATTGTGGAGATCATGCTTATACATTTGCCGTTGGAGAAATAAAACCTGAAGTGCAAAAATTATTAGATGTTACTTTAGAATGTTTATATATCGGAATTGAACAATTTAAAACTGGAAATAGAATAGGCGATATAGGTTTTGCTATTCAGCAACATGCCGAAAAAAATGGGTTTGGCGTAGTTAGAGAATTATGTGGACATGGTTTAGGACAAAAATTACATGAAGATCCAGAAGTTCCAAATTACGGAAAAAGAGGGGATGGTCCAAAAATTAAAGATGGAATGGTAATAGCAATTGAACCTATGATAAATATGGGAACTCGCAATATAAAACAACTTAAAGATGGTTGGACAATTTTAACTGCTGATAAAAAACCTTCTGCTCACTTTGAACATGATGTAGCTTTGATAGATGGTAAACCTGAAATTCTTTCAACATTTAAGTTTATTGAAGACGCTCTTAAATAAGATAATCTAAATTTTTAAAAAATGCTTAAATTTTAATTTTGCAAATTCGATTAAAAATACGTACTTGCATATGATTTTATTCAACAAACAAATCAATTATGCCGATGAACATTACAAAAATAAAGTTAAATACTAAAATTATTACTTTAGCACTTGCTACGCTATTAATCTATTCGTGTGGTGATTCTAAACAAGAAACTACCACTGAAGAGTTGCCTGATACAGATACTGTAAAGGCTGTAGCTTTAAATGTTGGTGGTGAATTATTTTCAATACCTTCTCCAATTCAAACAGCATTATTGATTCAAAAATCAGGAGTTGCTTATGATAAAGCAATTTTAAATGCAGGTAATAAAAATGGACAATATACTTCTGACTTTGCTAAAGCTTTAAATTTAGGTATTTATGGTGCTGATTTAGGTTATGTTAGTATGTATAATCAAACACAAGATGCTTTAAGTTATTTGGCTGCTGTTAAAACCCTTGCTGATAAACTAGGCGTTTCAGCAGCTTTTGATCAACAAACAATGACACGTATTAAAGATAATATTTCTATTAAAGATAGTATGTTAGTTTTAGTTGGTGTTGCTTATCGCGCAAGTGATGCGTATTTAAAAACAAATAAACGTACCGAAATTAGTAGCTTAATTTTAACTGGTGGTTGGTTAGAAAGTATGCATTTTTCCATTATTGCTTACAATAAAAAACCAACTGATGAAATTAAATATCGAATTGCAGAACAAAAACAAGCATTAACGAGTCTTATTAAATTAATTTCATCTCATAACATGCCTGATGCGACCGATTTATTAAAAGAACTTCAAAGTTTAGATAAAATTTATGAAACAGTAATTTCAAAATATACGTTTGTTGAACCTACTACTGATGAAATTAAAAAAATAACTTATATAAATAGCACAACTGAAATTACAATTAATAAAGAACAATTAGAAAAAATTGGGGAAATTGTAGCCAGTATTCGTGAAAAAATAATAAATTCGAAATCATAATTTAATTATAAATAAGAATGAAAAAAAATATTAATAAAGCCCTTTTAGTTTTAGCTATTTTCGGATTCAGTAGTGCTGCTATTGCTCAATGTGATTCAATAGCTAGTATTTGTTCAAAACACATTATTGCTCAATTCATTTCTGATGGCCAATCGTATCGTTCTCTTTTATTGAATTCTGAAGAAACAGCTGAGTTTCATACTACTTTTTTTGGTGAAACAACTTATCGTTTAGCTGCTTGTAGTGGGAAATCAGACGGAAATTTAATATTTAGTATTAGCGACCAAGATGGTCACTTATTATTTACAAATAAAAATTATTCAAATGCACCTTATTGGGATTTTAAAGTAAAATCAACTTTAGAATGTACAATAAATGCTCAAATTGATCCTAGCAAAAATGCTGGTTCAGGTTGTGCCGTAATCTTAATTGGATTTAAACAAAAATAGTTTTCCTACTTTTTTATTTAAGAGCGCAAGTTAACTTGCGCTTTTTTTTATAAATAATATGAATTTAAAAACGTAAAAAAAACGATTTTAATTTTTAAATATCTATCATTAATGTATTATATTTTATAAATAAGCAAAGACTTAATTATTTAATTGGTTCAATTTTATATCCCGCTTTTTCAATTGCTATTATTACTTTTTCACCGTTTACTTCCTTTGTTTCAACCGTTAATATTTTTTCAGGTGAAGTGGTATCTACATTCCATTTTAAAATAGATTTTTCTTCGTTTAAAAATGGTGTTACATTGGTAATACAACTTCCACATTTAATTGTGGTCTTAAATTTTAGAGTATTCATTTTCTTAATTTTAGAAGTTAAAT
>CAIYSA010000285.1 GCA_903928655.1 uncultured Bacteroidota bacterium | reverse complement strand
TAATGCTTCATCAATATTTTCATCTACTAGATATAGTTTACCTAAAACTAAATGTGTTTCGGGTTTAATATCTTTATTTGTTGCTAGAGCTTTTTTAAGCGTTTCTAAAGCTAAATCGTATTTTTTTAATTCGAAATTACAATATCCTATATAATACAATACCGAGGCATCTTCAGGATTTTTAATTAAAACTTCTTTATATAAATTTAAGGCAGAAATAAATTGCCCTGCATATAATTTTTGTTTTGCTAAAACCATTTTCACTTGGTCGGGAGCATCAATTGCTTTAGCTGAAGTGTGTCCTATAAAAAAACAAATGGCAATTAAAATAAAATTTTTCATCATGGTAAATAAGTTTTTGTAAAGACTAAATATAAAAAATTACTTTGTAATGCGATAATATTGTTTAAAAATATGCGACTAAAGTTTAATTTTAAGTATTTTTATACCATGAGTACTTTATTGTATTATTGTTTTTTACCAATATTATATCTTATTTCGATATTGCCATTTCCTATTTTTTATTTGGTTTCTGATGGGATTTGCTTTTTGTTGTATACTATTTTTGGATATCGAAAAAAAGTTGTTTACGAAAATTTAAAAAAATCTTTTCCAAACAAATCACATTTGGAACTCAAACAATTAGAAAAACAATTTTACCATTATTTATGCGATTTGTTTTTAGAAACCCTTAAAACATTAACCATATCAAAAGAAGAGGCCGTTAAACGCTGTAAATTTAGCGCTCATACAACTCAACTATTGAATGAATTTGCTGATAAAAAACAATCATGCATTTTAGTAATGGGCCACTACGGAAATTGGGAATGGGCAGGAAATAGCTTTAGTTTACAGTGCAAACAACAGTTATACGTCATTTACCATCCTTTAACCAATAAACACTTTGATAAACTAATGTACGATATGCGTACACGATTTGGAACAAAATTATATGCCATGAAAGACACCATGCGCGAAATGATACGAAACCGAAACGAAGTTAATGCAACCGCTTTTATTGCCGATCAAACACCATCACCTGAAGGTGCTTATTGGACAACTTTTATGAATCAGGATACGCCCGTGTTTTGGGGAACAGAAAAAATTGCACAAAAACTTAATTACCCAGTTGTTTATGTTACCATTAAAAGATTAAAACGTGGGTTTTACGAAGTTGATTCGGAAATTTTAGTTGCAGACCCAAAAAATACTAAAGAAGGCGAAATATCCGAATTACATACTCGTAAACTTGAAAAAGATATTTTAGCTCAACCCGAAATTTGGTTATGGAGCCATAGAAGATGGAAACACAAGAGAAATTAAATAATATTAGGGTTACATAAAGTATACTTAAACTAAAAAAAATGTTCCTTTGCAAATAGTAGTATATTTACCAAAAAAAATTATGATTTTAATTAAAACAATTCCCTTTTTTTTACTTTTAATTAGTTTTGCATCTTGTGCAAAAAAACATTCTTGTCAATGTTCAGTTACTTATATAAAAACAGGGTATGATCCATATATAACTACTAGTAAACAAGAAATTGAAAATAAATGTTCGAATAAGCGTGCTGAAAAAATTTGCAACTATACAGAACAACAATTAGAAAAAAACTTAAGTGCTGGCCACAAATCGGCAGACGAAACAATTAAAACTACATGTACAGTTAAATAAAAATTATAATTCTAAAATGAAAATATTCTATATTATTTTATTCTCCACTTTTCTTTTTTCATCTTGTGTAAAAAAATATTCTTGTAAGTGTACTTCAAAAATATCTTTACAATATTATTTACCTTATGAAACTACCACGATTGTTGAAATAGATGGAAAAAAGACAAAGAAAAAAGCGACACAAATGTGTGATCATGCTGCCAAGCAACTCACCGCAAACACAAAATTATTATACCCAAATTTTTTAGACATTGGTTCGGAGTGCATATTGAAAGATTATTAACTATTAAATTGAGCTAATAATTAAATACTAAAAATGTGTTCTACATTTTCGGCGGTTAAGGGTTTAGTTAAAAACCCTTTAACCCATTCATTTTTTTTAGAAAGTTCTAAATCCATTGGATTTTCAGATGAACTTAAAATAAAAACATTACATTTTAAGTTTTTAATTGCTAATTGTTCTAAAAATTGCCAGCCATCCATTAGTGGCATATTCAAATCAAGCAAAACTATTGTTTCGGGAGTAATATCAGATTCCGAAAGTTTATAAAGCGCTTCATATGGGTCAAGAAATCCTCTTACATCCGCATTTGGATAAATTGATGTTATTAATTTTGGTACAATGAAATTATTAATTTCATCGTCGTCGATAAGGATAATGTTTTTCATATTATTTATTAAATTGTAATTAAGAATGTAGTTCCTTTATTTAATTCACTTTCTATTTTTATTTCGCCATTAATTGCTTCTATTTGATTTTTAACCATGTATAATCCTAAACCCTTACCCTCTTGTTCAACATTAAAGCGTTTGTATAATCCAAAAAGATCTTTCCCATTTTTCACTAAATCAATTCCAATACCATTATCTGATATTTTAATTTTAAATTTATCATTTTCTTTTTTAATTATGACAGATAATTCAAGTTGCCTTAATGGTGATCTGTATTTAATGGCATTACTTAATAAATTATAAAGTATGCTCTCAAAATAACTTTTAACGGTTAAAATTTTAGTTGCATCATTTTTAATATCAACATTAATGATAGCGTTTGACTCTACTCTTTGTTTTTCAATAGAATGAAAAATACTATCAATTACATTTTCAATATTTACGATTTCTTTTTTAGAACTAATTAATGAACGAATGGCAAGCATTTCATTCAAATCCTTCACCAAATCATCCATTTTAAAAATGGATTGTCCAATGTATTCAATTATTTTTTTTGTTTCACTTTCGCTATTTTGGTAATTTAGTACACTTACCAATCCTAAAATATTTGCAATTGGTGCTCTTAAATTGTGAGAAACAATATAATTAAATTGCATTAAATCGTTATTCTTGTTAATTAATTCATTAACTGTTTTATGCAATTGACTTTCAATAAGTTTTCTGTCTGTAATATCTTTATGACTAATTACGGCATTTTGGCTGTCTCCTTCAAAACCAGAAACACTTAGTAGAAACCATTTATCTATTCCGTTTGAATGATAAGGATATTCTAAATCAAAACGTTTTAACTCATCATTTAAAACTGATTTAATCCCAATTAATGCTTTTTTTGAATAAATATCTCCATTTTTGATAGCAATATTAAACGTGTCAAAATAATTTGCACCAACACTATTTAATTCATTTGTTTTTTTACCATCCTCATTCGAAAAATCATTCCATACTTCGTTTGTAGATATAATAACACCATTTGGATTAATAACAGCTATTTGAGAGCTTAAAGAAGAGAGAATACCTTTTGTAAAGGTTTCGCTATCTTTTAATTGCTTGTTAATTTTTAGGCCAATTAATTCGTTAGTTGTTCTTGGAGCAAGAAATCTAAGTAGTTTTTCTTTATATAAAATATCCTCCATCGGTTTATCATCCATTAATGCAATAATACCAATTGGTAATTTATTTTCGTCCATTAATGGTATACCAAGATATGATATGATACCAAACTTTTTTAGATCCTCATCCTTAGGAAAATAATTTTGTACATTTTCACTATAAGAACAGTCTCCTCCTTTAAGTACAATATCACAAGGAGTATTTTCTAAATTATATTTATAATCATGCACTTCAACATTATCAGCTCTAAACGAAATAGTATCAACCTCATTTTTTTCTAAATTATAAATACCCACTAATGCAAATTTTACGCCTAGATTTTCGCAACAAAACTTTGAAAATTCATTAAAATAAGAAGGTCCTGTATTTACAGAAAGACTATCATTTATTTGTTTAAAAAACAAATCATCTTTTTTACTTTGGGTAATATCAACCAGGGTGCCAATCATTCGATAGTATTTACCATTACTATCTTTAATTGCATTTCCTCTCAC
>CAIYSA010000284.1 GCA_903928655.1 uncultured Bacteroidota bacterium | reverse complement strand
ATTGGTGCATTTTTTATAATGTATTTAATGGATTATTCAATAAACGTACTAACGTTATTGGCTATTGTATTAGCAACTGGGTTGGTTGTAGATGATGGAATTGTGGTTACAGAAAATATATTTAAAAAAATAGAAAAAGGCTTATCTCCAAAGGAAGCCGCCATTCAAGGAACACGCGAAATTTATAGCGCTGTTATTATAACTTCACTAACCTTAGTCGCAGTTTTTATGCCAGTTATTTTTTTAGAAGGGTTTGTTGGTCGTTTATTTAGAGAGTTTGGAGTTGTGATTGCAGGTGCAGTATTAATTTCTGCCTTTGTATCCTTAACATTAACTCCTATGCTGAATGCAAAACTTGTTAGAAAAGATCCTACTAAAAAAAGCAAATTCTATATTTGGTCTGAACCATTTTTTGTTGGTTTAGATTCATGGTTTAAACATGCTATTACACAATTTTTGAAAAAAAGATGGTGGTCTTTAATTATTTTACTTATATCAATTGGTTCAGCTGTCTTTTTTTGGTTTAATCTGCAAACAGAATTATCACCATTAGAAGATAGAAATTGGCTAAGATTATCAGTTACTACGCCTGAAGGAACTTCATTTGAATCTACGGATAAATTGATGGATAAGCTTTCTACATTTGTTGATGATTCTATTCCAGAAAAAGCTGTATGTTTAACAGTTACAGCGCCAGGTTTCGCAGGTTCTGGTGCCGTTAACACTGGGTTTGTAAGAATTGCATTATCACAAGCTGATGACAGAAAACGTTCGCAAGCTGACATCGCTAATTATATTAATAAAAATATTGCTCAGTTTCCTGAAGGTAAAGTTTTCGTTATCCAGGAGCAATCTATTTCTTCTGGCGGTGGTCCGCGTGGAGGTTTACCAATACAATTTGTTTTACAAACAAACGACTTTGATAAATTGCGAAATAAGTTGCCAAAGTTTTTGGAATTAGCTAATAAAAATCCTACGTTTCAAGGAGTTGATGTTAATTTAAAATTTAATAAACCTGAATTGATAATTGAAATAAACCGTGATAAAGCAAAAGTTTTAGGCGTTTCAATTGCTGATGTTGCTCAAACAATTCAACTTTCTTTAAGTGGACAAAGATTTGGTTATTACATTAAAGGCGATAAACAATATCAAGTAATAGGGCAGGTGAATAGAGAAAACAGAGACGACCCAAATGACATTAAAGAATTATTTGTAAGAAATAGTAAAGGAGAAATGATTCAATTAGATAATATTATTACGATTATTGAAAGAAGTAGCCCGCCTCAATTATATCATTATAACCGTTATCAATCAGCAACAGTGCAAGCTGGTTTGGCTCCCGGTAAAACAATTGGCGATGGAATTAAAGAAATGAATTTAATTTCAAAACAAGTATTAGATGAAAGTTTTACTACTTCATTAACTGGTGCTTCTCGCGATTTTGCCGAGAGTTCTTCTAATATTTTATTTGCTTTTCTTTTAGCTATTGTACTTATTTATTTATTATTAGCGGCTCAATTCGAAAGTTTTATCGAACCGTTTATAATTATACTTACTGTGCCAATGGCATTAGCAGGCGCATTATTTTCATTATGGTATTTTAATGAAACCTTAAATATTTTTAGTGAAATTGGGATGATTATGCTCATTGGATTGGTTACAAAAAATGGCATTTTAATTATTGAATTCACAAACCAACTTCGTAAAAAAGGATTGAAAGTTGGTGAAGCATTAATAGAAGCATCAACCGCTAGGTTACGACCTATTTTAATGACGAGTTTAGCAACAGTATTAGGTGCTTTGCCTATTGCTATGGCTCTTGGCGCGGGATCTAAAAGTAGAATGGGGATGGGAATTGTAATTATTGGAGGATTGCTATTATCGATGGTGCTTACACTATTTGTAATACCTGCCATTTATTCATATTTAGTAAAAGATAAAAAAAATGAAGATGATAAAGTATAAATATGTATTGCTTTTTTTTGGATTTAGTTCTGGAATATTTTCACAATCTGTTTTAACAATTGACGATGCTATTAAAATTGGGTTGGAAAAAAACTATTCTGTTTTAATTGTAAAAAATGAAAAAGAAATCGCAAAAACACAAAACAATTTTGGGAATGCTGGTATGTCGCCGGTTGTAAGTTTAAACGCTAATTTAAATTTAGCAAACGTGAATTCTCATCAAGAATTTAACACGGGTGTTGTTCAAGATAGAAATGGCGCACTGTCTAACAATACTGGAGCATCTGCAACTGTAGCTTGGATGGTTTTTGATGGATTAAAAATGTTTGCTATTAAAAAACGATTAAATCAAAACGAGCAATTATCCGCATTAGAATTAAAACAGCAAATGGAAAATACAGTTTACGAAATTATAAGCGCGTATTATTCTATTGTGAAAATTAACGAACTTATTAAGGCCGCTAAACAAAACTTAACTATTTATCAAGAAAGAAAAAAAATTGCCCAATTAAAATTTGAAATTGGTTATGATTCTAAAGTAGATGTGTTGCTATCTCAATCTAATGAAAATAAGGCTAAGAGCGCTATACTTCAATCCGATTTACAATTATTAAACGCAAAAACTACTCTTAATAAGTTGTTAAGCAAATCAGTTGATGAAGATTTTTTAACAACCGATTCTATTATTATAAATTATAATCCAACTATTGAAGAGTTAAAAAAGAGTGTTTTGAAGTCAAATTCTAACATACTTATTTCTAAGCAAAATGAATTAATTGTTTCTCAAACAATTAAGGAAGCACGTTCAGCAAACTTGCCTTTTGTTCAATTTAATGCGGCCTATGTTTTTAACAGAAGTCAAAATCAAGCTGGTATTGTTTTCTTAAACCAACAAGCTGGTTTTAATACTGGCTTAACAGCTGGTTGGTTATTGTTTAATGGCACAAAAAATAGTAAACTCGTAAAAGAAAGAAATATATTATATCTTAATCAAAGGTATACAACCGAATTAATACAGCAGCAAATTGACGGCCAAGTTTATAATAGTTACAAATCATTTCAGTTAAACAAAACAATTGTTGAATTAGAATTTCAAAATTTAAGAGATTCAAAGGAAGTGTTAAATGTTTCTTTAGAACGCTATAAAATTGGCAAATCTAATTTATTAGAAACAATCGAAACCCAAAAGAATTTAGAAGATGCTCAAACGCGTTACATTGAAGCGCTTTATTCAATTAAAATGGCTGAAACGGAGTTGTTGAGGGCAAATGGAAGTTTAATTAAATAACACTTTATTATACACCCTAATTGCAATTTTGTTTGAATTAATTTTAATATTTTTTGAAATAAATCAGAAAAATAATAATTTTAATAAACAAATGGTTTGTAATTTTACCTAAAATAAAACGTAAGATGATAAATCAAAATCCTAACAAATCAGTTATTTATTGGCTGTTAACCGGCTGTTCTCTTATTTATATTATGGTTGTTGTTGGTTGTATTACTAGGCTAACGCATTCTGGCTTATCTATTACCGACTGGAGTTTTATGGGAACTATTCCACCCCTGTCAGAATCAGATTGGTTAGAGCGATTTATGAAATACCAACAAAGTCCCGAATTTTTGAAAATTAATTTTTCAATGAAATTAGACGAATTCAAACACATCTTTTTTTGGGAATATATTCATCGTTTAATTGGAAGAATCATGATGTATGTTTTTTCTATTGGATTAGTTGTTTTACTGATTCGTAAGAAAATTAAAAAAGAAATGACGGCTTCACTTATTCTTCTATTTTTTATGGGCGCCATGCAAGCTGTAATTGGTTGGTGGATGGTTTATAGTGGCTTGCAAGATCAACCAGCAGTCAGCCATTTTAGATTAGCAACACATTTAATGAGCGCCTTTACTTTATTTGCATTTACATTTTGGTTCGCACTCAAATTAATATACCCTATTCAGCAAATTGAAAAAGGAGATGGTGGGAAATTAAAATGGTGGTTACTTTCTTTTTTCGCAGTTTTGATTTTACAGATTATTTATGGTGCATTTACTGCTGGTTTTGTAGAAGGCGATGCAGCAAAAATTCGTCCTGGACATATTTTTAATTCCTGGCCAAAAATGGGGGACAGTTGGATGCCTGAGCAAGTAACTATGAAGAGTAGCTCTTATTTAAACTTTTTCGAAAACGCAAGTGGAATACAATTTGTTCATCGCACACTCGCTATTTTGTTATGTTTGTTATTAGGTTTTATTTGGTATAAATCAAACAAGTTGAAATTAAATAAACAACAATATCAAGGGATTACATTGTTAATTTATGGAATTACTGTTCAATTTATCTTAGGTGTATTTACGTTGTTGTATCAAGTGCCAGTAGTTCTAGGAGTGCTTCATCAAACTGGTGCATTCTTTCTATTTGCAAGTTCAGTTTATGTTATTTACCATTCTTTTAAAGAACATAAAGAGTAATTTAATTTAAATTTTCTTTAAGCAAAAAGACATCTGATTTATCAGATGTCTTTTTCAATTTGTAATTACTTAGTTTGTTATTTCACTAATTTAATTACTCTAATTTTATCTAAAAATAATATTATTGGATAGGTAGGATCAAATTCATACCATTTTACAGCAAAATTTGGTTTAGAACCTGCATGATGATGGTTGTTTTGAAATAATTCGCCCATTAATAAAATATCCCAGAATAATGTGTTTCTTGATTTATCACCTTCGTTAAAATTGCGATAACCGTATTTATGTCCAGCCCAGTTTACTATTGCGCCTTGTATGGGCCCTATTAAAAAATGAATTGGCAAAAATAAAAACATCCACCAATGGGTTGCAAATATGACATAAAACACAAAATAAGCTACTCCAAAACCAATGCGTGTGTACCAGCTATCTGCTATTTTATCTATTACAGGATATTCTGGAAAATTACGATCAAATTTATCTTCTATCACCACGCGTTTATTTAATACGTCGTTGTATATTTTTCTTGTGTGCATCATCATTTGATAAGCGTCTTTAAAAAAATGTGGTGTATGAGGATCTTTTTCGGTATCACTATAAGCATGGTGCATACGGTGTAAAATAGCATATGCTCTAGCATTCAGGTATGAAGCGCCTTGACTAACCCAAGCAAATGTATAGAAAAACTTTTCCCAAAATTTATTCATAGTAAACATTTTGTGTGCGCTGTATCTGTGCAAGAAAAATGTTTGCCCAAATAATGATAGGTACCAGTGTAATATTAAAAAAATAAGAATTGCCATGTTTAGTTCGTTTTAAGTGGGTGTAAATATGCTAAATTTATATTAAAGTATATACTTTTAGAATTAAACAACGCTAAAATTAAATAGTTTAAATCCTTTAGATTATTATTAATTGACTTGATTTTCTTTAAGGTTTAAACATAAAAAAACTCCCACTTATTTAAGCGGGAGTTTTTTAACTAGTTATTAATGTTATTATTGTTTAACTATTTTTCCAATTTTAACTACGTTACTATTGTTTAATACTTTATATATATACATTCCGTTTTTTAATTCAGTAATATTTAACGAATTTACTTCACTTCCTAATTCTTGAGTTACTATTAATTTCCCTAAAGCATCATAAATTGCAACTGATGATTTATTTATGAATTGTGGAGCTAATATTATTTTAACAAATCCATAACTAGGGTTAGGATAAATAGATATTGAATTAGATGCTAATTCATTTATTCCTGTACACGGACTAACATCGACTGTTACTGTTGCTGATGCGCCACAAGTACTAATTGAATCTGTTACATTTACTGTATAAACGGTTAGTACAGTTGGAGAAACAGCTGTTGTCATTGTCGTAGCTCCAGAATCCCAAGTATAAGTCAATGTAGCTGCAGTTGTAGTTGCTGTTAATATGGCACTTTCCCCTACACAGATTAATGAATTAGAAGTTGTTGCAGAAACTGCAGGTGAAGGATTAACATTTACGGTTAATGAAGCAGAAGCACCACAAGTAGTAATTGAATCTTTAACGTTTACAGTATAAACTGTTAGTACAGTTGGTGAAACTGATGTTGACATTGTTGTAGCTCCTGAACTCCATGTGTATGTTGTTGTAGCGGCAGTAGTAGATGCTGTTAACACAACGCTTGCGCCTGAACATAAAATAGTACTAGAAGTAGTTGCTGAAACTGTAGGCAATGAGTTAACAGTTACTGTACAAATTTGAGTTCCGAAACATCCCACAGCGTTTACTCCAACTATAGTATATGTTGTAGTTGCTGTTGGAGTTACAGCCGCTGAGCCACTTGAATAAGTATATGACGATGCACCTGATGGCGTCATTGTAAATGTACTTCCTGTACAAACGGAACCACTATTTGCACTAAATGATAATGTTGGGTTTACTGTTACGGTTAATACTGAACTACTTTGACAACTTCCATTTGAACCTGAAACAGTATATGATGTTGTGGCAGTTGGTGTTACAACTGCTGAACCACTTGAGTAAGTATAAGTTGTTGCTCCTGTTGGAATAATTGTATAAGATCCTCCAGTACAAACAGCACCCGAACTAGCAATAATTACTGGAGTTGCTGTTACTGTTATTGTATTAACAACATTGCTTACACAAGCTCCTCCATTTGATCCCGAAACAGTATATGACGTTGTTACTGATGGACTAACAATTGCTGAACCTCCAGAATAAGTATAAGAAGTTGCTCCTGCTGGAACCATTGTAAATGAGTTACCCGAACAAATAGATCCACTATTTACGGTAAGAATTGGGGCAGCATTTACAGTTACTGTACTTACCGCATTAGCAGTACAACCTACTGAACTTGTTCCTATTACTGTATAAGATGTATTTGCTGTAGGTGATACTACTGCTGATCCTCCAGAATAAACATATGTACTTGCACCAGCTGGAACCATTGTAAAAGATTGACCTGAACAAATTGCACCACTATTTACGGTTACGGCCGGATTTGGATTTACAGTTACTGAACTTACAGCTGTACTTGTGCCAACACAGCCTGCTAAACTTCCCGTTACAGTGTATGTTGTTGTTGTTGTTGGTGATACTACTGCTGAGCCACTTGAATAAGAATAAGTTGTACAACCACTAGGTACCATAGTAAATAAAGATCCGCTACAAATAGTTCCACTATTTACTGTAACTAATGGCATAGAGTTAACAGTTACGCTACTTACAGCACTGCTAGTGCCCGTACAGCCTGCTGCACTTGTTCCAGTAACAGTATAAGTTGTATTTGAAACTGGCGTAACAACTGCCGAACCGCTAGAGTAAGTATATGTACTTGCTCCGCCAGGAACCATTGTAAATGAACTACCAATGCAAATCGCACCACTATTTACTGTTATTGTTGGGTTTGGAATAACCGTTAAAGAAAATGATTGAACACCTGCTGTTGAGCATTGACTGGTACCACTTACCGAATATACTGCAGATACAGAAGGAGTAACAGATATTGAAGATGTTGTTGCGCCAGTTGACCATGAATAAGTAGTTGCCCCACTTGCGGTTAATATTGAACTTGCACCGTTACAAATTGGTGAGGAAGAAGCGGCTATCGAAATCACTGGAGCTACAACTGCTGTTTGAGTTATTGCAATATCGAACGTATTACTTAACAAAGCACCAGTTACTAAAATATTATAAGTTACACCTACTACGGAACACCAAGTAGCTGATGCCGCGGCGCCAACACATAATGGGCCACTATCATCATTATCCGTTTTACATAACCATGCCCCGCAAGCGCCTGTAAATACAAATACACGCGAATCCCAAGTACTTGTTGTACATAAATCAACACCAAATTTGTTACCGTTACCTATTACTTTATACCAAACTCCTGGTTGCGTTAATGGTGTAAGACATGGTACAGGTGCAGGAACTTCTAACGTTGCAAAAGCTGTAGTACCGGTTGTTGTGCTTGGCACAGTCATCAATATGGCATTTACACATAAATCATTTTGAGGAACTGGAGACGCTACAATTGTTACCAAATAATCCTCAACTTCTCCGTATAGTTGCGGACCAGCTGCATCTAATGGAGCAGCGTGATAATTACTTCGTACTCTTAATCTTGTTACCCCTGGCGTTGCACCTACGGGAATGGTTACAGCTATAGAATAGGATGCGAGAGGTACTCCTAAATATGCTGGCCCTAATACTAATTCGCTTCCAATTAAATTATCAAATAAACCATCACCATTGTAATCAATCCAGGCTCTTATTCCTTCCGAATCACCACCCGTGTTAACTGATAATGTATATGTTTGCCCTTGCATAACAGTAGGGTTAGGAGTAGCGTAAACAGTATAAACATCACATGCAGAAGTTCTGTTAATTGTAGAAAAGGTTACGTTTGTAATATAATCATATGCACAAGCACTAACAGTTACACTATAATTTTTTATAGTAATATCATCAATAAAAGTGTTATTTCCATAAGCAGAAGTTCCTCTGAAAAACACATAGTTTGTTGTAGTTGAAAATGTTGTAGGAACAAGAAAAGTATATTGATACCAACCGTTGGCTGCAACAATTGGGGCTATATTTATAGCTCTTGCAATGGTGCCAATATTAGTTGCTCCAGTTAAATTATTTGCAGTGTTAACAAACACATCTATTTTATCAGCAGTCGATAGATAACCGTTGTCGCGGTACATCCAAAATGAAACTTGCTTTGTTCCTGCAGCAGAAAAATCTAGTGATGGAGTTACTATCGAACGAACACCTCCGTTAACATTATAGGAATCAAATTTTGCCTCGCCAGCACCTGAGTGAGGAGCCTGAGTAGGAAATGTTCCAGCAGTAACTCTTGTCCATGCATTTGTTCCTGAGGTTAATAAGTTAGTCCATCCTACTGGCACAAAGGTTAAACCATCAAATGATTCACTTAACAATATTTGCGAGTTAGCATTGGTTACCCCAATAAATACAGCTAATACAATCCCTAATTTCCGTAATAAAATTTTTTTCATTTTTTTCATTTTTTGAATTTTTTTGAATTTTTTATTTTTTATTTTTTATTTTTTAAATCCAATTTCAAATATACATAATAAAATTTACTTTTCAATTTTTTTTCAAAAAAGGTGTTATTTTAACTTTTTTTAAAAATACTGCTAGTTTGGTTAAATGGGATCTGTTTTAAAATTCAAAAATTTGTTATAATAT
>CAIYSA010000283.1 GCA_903928655.1 uncultured Bacteroidota bacterium | reverse complement strand
TAATTAAAAGAGATTTACTTTCTTTATTCTGATTTACAAATTCAGCATATGCTCTAATGATTTTATCATTTGCTTTAAAATGAAGTGAATCAACATGAGTTTTCCATACATGCCTGCTATGATGGAAAAAAATTAAATTATACTTTTCTCTAATTGACCGAGAATGTATGTATTCCGATGTTTTAATAAAATTTTGCTCATTATATTGCGCAGGAAAAATATAGGGCGCATTTATAACTACTCTATTTTTCTGCAATCCTAATTCATCTAAATATCTTTCATTTTCAGCATTCGTTTTATCAAACATGATACAGTTAGCATTTCTTGCACCAGCCCTTTGTTGTCGACTACGCCACCAAGCTCCTATTTCATAACGCTTTGGAGGGAAATGTTTAAACTTATAATAACAATGATGAAAAATATCACCACCGTGAGGAGTAAAAATATCCAATTTCATTTTTGCTTTTTCGAAAAAAGCTGGAATTAAATCTGTTCCAATAAAAAAATCGTATCCCTTTAAATCATTTTTAATTTTCTCCTTCGTAATAGCCCAAAGCCCAAAATTATACCAATCTAATTGGTGAACATAGCTTGGTAATTCAGTTTCATAACTATCTCCTAATGGCAAAAAATGTTCAAATTCATCCAATAAAAATAAATGGGCATCATAATTTAATTCACGAAGATTTCTTACTACCGAAAACATAAAATTGTTCATATTTCCAATACAAGCTATCCTAACTTTTTGTTTTTCCATTATATATTTTCTACAATTTTTTTATTTGGATAATTAATTAAAACACCCATTCCTTGTTTTTGATATACTACTAAGCTTCCAATTGCAACTGCATTTGCTTTACCTATTTTTATACCATCAATAATGTGCTGTTCACTTCCAACTCCGCCATGCGCTATAACAGGCACTTTAGAAATTGATGTGACTAATTTAATTAAGTCTAAATCTAATCCCTTCCATGTCCCTTCATTATCAACACTGGTAATTAAAAGTTCACCCACACCAGCCTCTTCTAATTTCTTGATCCATTCCTCAATCGTATCTTTATGTTTGGTATTAGCGGAATTTGAAACAATTTGATTTTTACCAAAAAAATTCTTCTTTACGTCTATCACCCCAATTACTGCTTGTGTTCCATAAACATTAGCTATTTGAGCAATTAAATTCAAATTTGATTGACTGGCCGTGTTTATAGCAACTTTCTCAATACCAATATTAAATATTTTTTGTGCCTGTTCAAACGTTTTAATTCCTCCACCATAAGCTAATGGCATAAAACATTCGTTTGCTATTTCTGCCAAGAGTTTATAATTAGGTTCCGTGTTTTTTGGTGAAGCTTCAATATCCAAAAAAATTAACTCGTCAACCTCTTTCTCATTAAAAATGCGAACTGTATTTAATGGATCACCAACATAAGATGGATTTTTAAAATTGACTGTTTTCACTAAGCCACTATTTTTCAATAGTAAGCATGGTATAATTCTATTAAAAAGCATAATATTTAAATATTTGCAAAATTTGAAAGTAATTGCATACCATATTTGTGGCTTTTTTCAGGGTGAAATTGAGCACCAAAAACATTTTCATTTTGAATGGCTGAATCAAATTCGTAACCGTAATTAGTAGTTAAAATTGAATTAATTGGATTGTCACATTTAACGTGATAAGAATGCACAAAATAAAAACGAAATTCATTTGTAAAATTTTTAGTCAAAACACTTTCTGTTTTTTTTGTAACTAAATTCCAACCCATGTGAGGAATTTTCAAATCTGAATTTTCCGGAAATTTAAATTTAATTGTTTTTGCAGGCACAAAATTCAATCCTTTCAAAACTCCCTCTTCACTTGACTCGGTTAATAATTGCATCCCTAAACAAATACCTAAAAAAGGCACTTTTTTTTCTTTTGCCATATAGGTTAAAATTGGACGCAAATTCAATTCATCAATTTTCGAAATTGCTGCATCAAATGCACCAACTCCCGGCAATAAAATCTTTTCAGCTTTTTCAATTTCATTGATGTCTGAGGTAATGATTGATTTAACACCAATCCGCTTCAACATGTTTTGAACCGAACCTAAATTTCCCATACCGTAATTAATGATTGTAATCATTTTTATTAAATTAACTAGTTTTACTATCCTTCATCACACAAAACTTATCATAAAAGCTACGTGTAACATATCCTGATTTTAATAAAATAAAAAAGAAAGGTCTTAGTCGTTCAAATGTTTTTTTATAAGTAGGATAATCTGTATAATGTTTATTTGGAGCAATCATTATTTTTTCCCAATCTGAATCAGAAAGATTTAATCGTGTTTTTATTTCTTCTAAAAGTTCAAATTCAAATGGTTTAGGTTCCTTAATTTTTTGAAGAGCCTCATCTCTATTCATTAATCCACTTCTAACTAAGGCAGAATATTCGCACCACCTTAAATCAATATTAAACTTCACTGGCAAATAATAATTATTAATAAAATATGAAGTTCTATTTTCCATATGATGCCCTCCATACCACTGCCAATTATATTCTTTTATCAAAAACTTCTTTACCGCTTCTTTGTTGTAATCTAAATAATACAATGGACGAAATTTCTTTATTTTATCCACAACCATCCATTTAATCCACTTCCTCAGCCATAGCAATGGTGTTGATTTTATAATCCCATCTCCAAACTTACTATGAATAGACTTAATATATTTTGCATCCATATAAAACCAACCTGGAGGTGAAACTCCTTCAGTTCGAAAAGAATGACCTTCCCAAATATGTTTAATTCCATATTTTGCACAAGCCATATAATGAGTAGTTGCTAAAGACAAATCTGTTGCAGCTTCAAACTCTGGCACAGAAGCTAATAATAAAGATTTTTGTATTTTTTCAAATTCCTTATTTTCAACAACGTAGGTATACAAATCAATGTTTAATTTATCTAAAACTGTTTTAATATTTTCTACGGCAATTTTAGAATTGTAAGTATTGTCAAAATGTGCAGCCAATACTCTTAAACCATACACATTTTTTGCTAGATGTAACATATAAGATGAATCACAGCCACCACTAACACCAATAACGACATCATAAGGTTTTCCAACACCATCTTTTTTCATTTGAGTTACATAGTCTTCAATAATTTTTTTTCCTTCTAATCCAGTAGGATATTGACTATTCATTGAATCATATTGTTCACAATAATTACAAACTCCATCACTATTAAATGAAATTTTAGGTATTGTAGAATTATATATACAGCGGTTACATGTTTGCATTATTTAAAATATTCAAAATGAATTTCTTTATTACTATTTATTACGACTTTCCCTATTTGTTTTGCTGGAATACCAGCTACTATAGAATTATCAGGAAATGATTTGTTCACAAAACTGTGAGCAGCGATAACGGTAAAATCACCAAGAGTTACACCTTTTGAAATTATTGAATGAGGTGCTAAATAACAATTGTTTCCAATTTTTACAGGTTCCCTTTCTATAGGTATTTCATTCCCTGATAATGTAGCTTTTAAATTATCATGGGAATATATATGAACTCCTGCAGAAATTGTACAATCATTTCCAATTGTCAAATCACCCGAACCATCTAAAATAGTGAACATTCCAATCCAACAATTTTTACCAACTTTAACATTACCAATAACATAACTTGAATCGTAAATATTAGATCCAGCCCCGAAACCAAGGCGTGAGGCCCTATCCCATCTATTATTAATATAGTCTGGTAATGGCAATGAACGGTTATAGTTTTCCTTGAACTTAGATTCTAAAAACAAATTAAGTTCGTTAAGATTATCAAAATGAGATAATAATTTTGAGTTACTTTCTAATATTTGACGAATATCCATTAGTTAGACTGCATCCATTTTGCTGTTCTTAATACTCCTTCCTCTAAATCAACTTGAGCCTTAAAATCTAAAATAAGTTTTGTTTTTTCTACACTCGGTATACGTATAGCAATATCGGCTGATAAAGGCGGATCATATACAATCTTTGAATCAGATTTTAAAACTCTACACACTAATTGTGCTAAACCTAAAATTGTAATTACAGCTCTAGAATTTCCAATATTAAAACTCTCTCCAATTGCTTTTGGATTTTCAACACATCGAATTAAACAATCAACAAAATCATCCACATAACACCAAGCTCTTATTTGAGAACCATCACCATCAATATGAATAGCTTCGTTTTTCAAAGCTTTTTTTATAAATATTTGTATAGCACCTTCGCCCGTTTGCCCTGGTCCATAAACATTAAATGGCCTTACCGTTACAACTGGTAAATGATATTGTTTAAAGTATGCGTGCGCTAAATGTTCGCCAGCTAATTTACTTACTGCATATGTCCAACGCGCTTCGCCTGCACTACCTGAAACAGTTTGGTCAGTTTCAGCTGATTTAAAGGCCATTGATCCAAAAACTTCAGATGTGGAAAAATCAATAAACCGATCTTTTATGCCATTAATAAGCGCGGCCTCTAATGCATTTGCAGTGCCAATCATATTAACTTGCATTGTGCGAACTGGATTTTTTATTACAGTATCAATACCCGCAATTCCGGCTGCGTGTACGACGATATCGGAACCTTTCATTGCTTTTGTTAATGCATCTAAATCTAATACATCTCCTTTCACAATTTTAATATTCGGATGATTCGCCACATCGCTTGAACTTAATGTGTCTCGATGAAAATTATCGTAAACAACAATACTATTATCTATTATATAATGCTTTATTAGAGTGTTTGCAATAAAGCCAGCTCCACCAGTAATAAAAATTTTCTTATTTTTTATCATTCATTTAATTTATTTAGGGTTGTTGATATATATTTTATTTGTTCAGTTGTTACTAATTCATAAATTGGTAATGCCAATCCTTGCTGATAGGCTCTTAGAGCATTAGGAAATAATTTCTCACAATCAAATCCATATTTATTTTGATAGACCTTCATAAAAGGTATACATTGAGCTCCATAATTTACACCAATATTATTCTCTTTTAATTTCGCAATTAAATTATCTCTATTTACTGTATTTTCTAAAACTACATGAAATGTTTGCCATGTATGAGTTGTAAATTCAGGTATAAATGGTAACTGTAATTTTTCAGTATTTAATTCCTGAAAATAAACTGCAGCCAAATCATTTTTATAACGGATACTTTGATTCAATCTATCCATTTGAGAAAAAACAAGTGCTGCCTGAAAATCTGTCATTCGATAATTAAAACCAAATTCAGTAAAATCCATTTTTCCATCAATAAATTCAGTTCCATGGTTACGGAGTATTTTAATTTTTTTATCGTATTCCTCATTATTTGAAATTAGAACTCCTCCTTCTCCACTACTAATTGCCTTTCGGGGATGTAAAGAAAAAGAACCGAAATCACCGAAAGTTCCAACATGTTTAGATTTATATAATGCCCCTAATGCACAAGCGGCATCTTCAATCACAAATAAATTATGTTTTTTTGCAATTAACATGATTGCCTCAATGTTACAAGCTAATCCAAATTCATGAACAGGAATAATTGCCTTCGTGTTTTTAGTGATAGCAGATTCAATTTTTGTTTCATCAATATTAAAGGTGCGTATATCAATATCAACAAAAATTGGTGTTGCTCCAACTAATTCAACAACATTAGCAGTTGCAATATACGAAAGCGCTGGCACAATTACTTCATCTCCTTTTTTTATTCCTAATGCAATCAACGCTAAATGCATGGTTGCAGTTCCATTACTTAATGCACTAGCATATTTAGCATTTGTTAATTGACAAAAACTATTTTCTAATTCTGAAACATATTTACCTTGTACTAGCATACCACTTCTCAAAACATCAACAACTAAATTGATGTCACTATCTAAAATATTTGGTTTTGCCAATGGTATAAAATCCATATTTATATTTTTTGTAATCTCCAATCAGAATTAGCCCTAACGTATCCTAACTTAAAATCATATTTATGTCCAGTAGAATCATCACTAGCAATACTTAATATTTCAATCGGTAAACAATTTTCAACATATTCTAATGTTCGCCCATCTGCACGGTGTATGCCAAAAGTCAAATTGTAAGTTCCAGGCTGCAGGTTATTTTGTAACTCCAAATTTAATGAGTAGGATCCAATATCCATTGAATGCAATTCTCCTGAATATTGATTCATAGCATGTATCAATTCCACGCCGTCGATTGTGTTAATTTTGCAATCTAATAAAGCATTATCTATTTTTTCAAAACAATCAATTACAAAATTTATTTTAATGTTTTTATTAAAATAAATTTTATTACTACCCTCAGTTAAATTTTCTAGTTCGACTTTACTAAACTCAATTATAGATGATTTATAAGTGCGATACTCTTTTAAGTTAATTTCAAATTTTGAATGCTGATGCATTCCTTTTATATATTCTTGCACCGTTTCCTGCATGCTACCTTGATATTGAATAGACCCTTTGCTCATTAGTATTCCTTTGGTACAAAGGGACTTTACGGCAGCCATATTATGACTAACAAAAATAACAGTTCGACCGCTGCTACTCACATTTTTCATTTTGCCGATGCATTTATCCTGAAATTCCTGGTCACCAACTGCTAATACTTCATCTACAATTAAGATTTCAGATTCTAAATGTGCGGCTACTCCAAATGCCAAGCGCACATACATGCCACTACTGTAGCGTTTTACAGGCGTATCAATATAGCGTTCTACACCACTAAAATCAACAATTTCATCAAACTTCGATTTAATTTCAGATTTAGTCATACCTAAAATAGCCCCATTCAAAAAAATATTTTCTCTCCCCGAAAGCTCGGGATGAAAACCCGTACCAACTTCTAACAATGATGCGATTCGTCCTTTTACTTTATAACTGCCTGTTGTAGGTGAAGTTGTACGAGATAATATTTTTAATAGGGTTGATTTTCCTGCCCCATTTTTTCCGATAATTCCTAATACATCACCTTGGTTCACATCAAATGATACATCTTTTAAGGCCCACACAAAATCACTGATTCCTTTTTGAGTTCTATCATTTACTTCCCCCAGTTTTAAAAACGGATCTTCTTTTCCGCGTACCCTTGCCCACCATCGATTTAAATCATGACTAATAGTGCCAGTTCCAATATCACCTAAGCGGTATTGCTTTCCTAAATTCTCTACTTTTATAACGGTGTTACTCATTGCTTCTAAACGGTATCCATAAAAGATTTTTCAACCTTATTAAAAATTAATATAGCTAAACAAAAAACCACAACAGTAAATGCTGTTGTATAAAACAATCCATTTACCGAATAATCATTTGGCACGCCTAAAAAAGCGGCTTTAAAAGTTTCTATAATGGGTGTCATAGGATTTGCCATAACTACTTTTTTCATGATGCCTTTAAATTGAGACAAGGGCAAAATAACTGGAGTGATATACATAAATAATTGAATACCAAAACTGATTAAAAATCGTAAATCGCGGTATTTGGTGGTGAACGATGAAACAATAATACCTAGACCTAAACCCATAATACCCATTAGTAATACTAAAAAAGGAATCAGTAACATCAATTTATTTGGCTGCAAATTGGCGTCGTTAAAATACATCACAATAAAAACAGCTACAAAAAGTAAAAATTGGATTAAAAACTTTAACACACTACTAATCACAACAGACAAAGGAGATATTAAACGTGGAAAATAAACTTTTCCAAAAATACCTGCATTATTTATAAAAGTGCCTGAGGTGCTGTTTAAACAATCAGCAAAATAATTCCAACAAGTTGTACCTGCCAAATAAAATAAAAATTTCGGTTTATCATCGGTACTTAAATTAGCTATGTTACCAAAAATAATAGTAAAAGTTAAAGCAGTTAATATCGGTTGAATAAAAAACCAAAGGGGCCCAAGTATAGTCTGTTTATAAGTAGAAACAATATCACGCTTTACGAACATAAACAGCAAATCGCGATAGCGCCATATTTCTTTGAAATTAAATTCAAACCATGATGATTTTGGTTTTACTATTAAATCCCACTCTTCATTATTACTCATCCTTTTTATTATTTTTTTTTAATAGCGTTCCTATTGATTTTCGGAATCGATTATTTTTTTTTGATGACACAAATAACTGATAAACCTACTTTGTTGAAAGTCACCTTGTCTACCATTTTTATAATTGGCACAAGCGTATTATAAAGTTTCATTTCACCTTCGGGTATCATTTTATTTTTAAATATTTTGCCGCTAACCCACCAACCTAATATACCAACTGCATTAAAATAAAAGGAAGAAATAATTTCACCATAATTTCCCATTAAACTTGTTAATGATTTTTTGTTATAACGTCGGTAATGCTCAAGCGTTGAGTCAAAACTATTATATAAGGCTTGATAAGCAGGAACCAAAATAACTAAATTACCGCTTGGCTTCAATAACTTAACCATATTTCTAATTGCTAAATTATCATCTTTAATATGTTCTACTACATTTAAGGAAAAAACAGAATCAAAGGTATTTAATAAATTTTTGCTTTTAGTATCAAAATCAGGATCTACAATATCTAAATCCAGCACTTTATTTTCGGGTAAATTAAATTTATCTTTTAAAATAGTACGGTAATTTTCTCTTAAGTCGGAAACTGAAATATCATACTTATTAGTTACAAAAAACTCTGAAATATTTCCTATTCCACTTCCTATTTCAAGAGTAGTTCCTTTGCAATAAGGCTCAATTGTTTTGTACATCCAATTGTTTAGTTTTTTTGCTTTAGACACAACATCTAAAATATCTAAACCTTCTTGGTCAATGTCTTTACGATTAAATTCCATTTTTTATCAATTTAAATTACTTGAATATATTATACTTTAAAATACAATAAATGGCCCTGAATCCATCTTTCCATCCTATTTTTTTTCCATCCTCAAATGTTCTTCCATAATACGAAATTCCAACTTCGTAAATTCTAATTTTAGGAACTCTCGATATTTTTGCAGTGACTTCAGGTTCAAAGCCAAATCTTTTTTCTTTAAATTTAATAGACTGTATCGTTTTGGTGTTAAACAATTTATAACAAGTTTCCATGTCAGATAAATTTAAATTAGTAAAAGCATTTGAAAGAGCTGTTAAAAATTTATTTCCAATGGTATGCCAATAAAACAAAATACGATGTGCATTTCCACCAATAAAACGAGAGCCATAAACTACATCTGCAAAACCATTTACAATTGGCCTCAATAATTTATTATATTCTGCAGGATCATATTCTAAATCGGCATCTTGTATAATTAAATACTCGCCTGTTGCTTTAGAGATCCCAGTGTGCAAGGCAGCACCTTTTCCTTGATTAAATTCATGTTTAAAATATTGTATGTTTAGTAAAGGATTAGCAACCATGTACCTTGACACAGCCTCATCAGTATCATCATTACTGAAATCATTTACAATGATAATTTCTTTCTGTATATCATTAATAAGTTCTACTTGTTTAATTTTATCCAATATAAAATGAATAGTTTTTCCCTCATTATAGGCAGGAATAATAATTGATAATAATTTGAAATCCATAATTTTAATTAATTCTTAATATATTTTTAGGAACCTTTACTGTTACATTTTGCTTTAAACTTAATAATTCAATTTGCACATAATCTTCATTACCAAACTGAACTAAAACACCTTTGTATCCTTTTAAAAAACCTTGTAAAATTTCCACCTCATCATTGATTTTTAATCCCTTTACTTCAGTTGTTATGTCATAACCTGTTTTTTCAACAGACTTTAAAGTTTCAATATCTTCTTTTTTTATTTTAGCTTCAACTCCTCCAAATTTTATAAACGAAAAAACACTTGGATTTAATAGCACTTTTTCTTTATCCTCTAATTCAATTCTCACAAAAACATATCCACTGAGCATTGGGAATTCTATCCATTTTTTTCGGTCGCTCCATTGCTGTTGTTTTTTTGCGACTGGGGAATAAGCTTCAATGTTTTGTTCACGTAATGTCACAACCACTTTTTTTTCATGACGAACATTTACATATATGGCATACCAATTTTTTAACATTTAAATATAGCTTCGCATCCTCACTCACAATGAGTAACATTAAATTACATCAAAATAACAAAGGATTATGACTTCCCTTTATTATTGTAGCCATAACCGTAGCCATAACCGTAGCCATAACCATAGCCATAACCGTAGCCATAACCTCGTCCGTATTTTGAATAATAATATTTATTTTTACGGCGTTTTACTCCGTTAAGTACTAAATAAACACCCTTAATAGAATTATCTTCAATTGTTTTTTGAAAAAGCGTTATCACGCTTTTTGTTGCATATTTTGTATTTAAAACAAATAAATTAATATCAGAAAACTGCATTAAATAAGCCGCATCTGATAGCAATCCTAATGGCGGTGTATCTATTAAAACATAATCAAAATTTTGCTTAACATACTTCATCAATTCTCTTAGTCTTTCAGATAAAATCAACTCTGAAGGATTTGGAGCAATGGGACCAGATAAAATAGCGAATAAGTTTTTAACTTGGGTAGGTTTAACAATTTCTTCCAGTGTATTTGCACCAACAATAAATGTACTAATACCAATATCGGCATTTAACTCAAGTGCTTTTTGTATTCGAGGTTTATGTAAATCTAATTCAAGTAAAACAACACGCTTTCCTCCCTTTGCCAAAATAGCAGCAATATTAATAGCAGTAAACGTTTTACCTTCTCCTGGCCCGTTTGAAGTCACTAGTATAGTGCTTTGCGGAGCATTTAAAAACACATATTGTAAATTAGTTCGAACAGTTCGAAAAGATTCGGATACGAAAGAATTTGGGCTCGTTTCCACTACAAAACCTGTTCTTGATACATTTTTTTGAAATGGTAAATCTCCAATAATTGGTAAATAAGTTTTTTCGGCTAACTCATCAACTGTTTGAATAGTAGTAAAAAAGAAAAGTCTAATTATTATTATAAAAATGGCAATAAACAAACCAGCAGTAATAAATTTAGTTATGATGCCATTCTTATCAGGACTAACAACCCCAAGATCTCTAGGACTATCAATTACATTTATTTCGGGTACAATTGATGCTTTTGCAATTTTAGTATTGGCTTTTTTCTGCAATAAAAAATTAAACATTTCTTCATTTACAGTTACTTTTCGTTGTATGTTTAGTATTTCACGCTGCTTTTGTGGTATAGTTTTTATTTCGCCAACATAACTACCAATTTCACTATTTAAATTCTCAATAATTTTATAACTCGCATTTCTTGTATTATTGACATAAACCAGCATATTTTGCTTAAGCTGCTTAATTTTTTGTTTAACTTGAATAACATTAGGATTAATCTCCTTCGATGAACTCAATATTGTTCCTAATAAAATTTGCGACTCATAGAGTTCTTTTACCGAAGAAATTAAAAAATTATCATTATCCACCAAAAAAACATTGGGTGGTAAAAACTGCGGGTCTCGGTCCTCTATAATATATTTTTCTAAATCATTGATGGCATCAATTTTTAATTTCAATTTCGATTTTTGATCATCGTAACTAGATAGTTTTCCGAAAAAATCAGTTTTTTCCCATTCCAAATCCAAAATCGCTTTATCTTTTTTGTAATTCTGCATGGTATCTTCAACCTCTTTTAATGAAGATCTTACCTCATCTAATTGCTTATCAATATAATTAATGGTTCTTTCGTTTATATCAAATCGAGAGTTAAGCGAACGATTTATATAAGACTTTGATAAGGTATCTAAAATTAATACCGCACGTTCAGGTATAATATCTTTTATTGATAAAATCAAT
>CAIYSA010000282.1 GCA_903928655.1 uncultured Bacteroidota bacterium | reverse complement strand
TACTAATAAAAGTGGGAGTTTTTATTTAAATAATAAAAAAATTATTGTTTTACTAATTTTCCAGTTTTTAAGATATTGTTAGTGTTTATTACTTTGAAAATATAAATACCATTCTCTAAATTAGAAATGTTAATTGAATTTAATTCATTAGCTAATATTTGTTTTACAACTAATTTTCCTAAAGCATCATAAATTTCTATTACAGAATTACGAGCTAAAGAAGCTGTTAAAGAAACGTTTAAAACGCCATTACTTGGATTCGGATAAACAGAAATTAAATTTGCAACTGCTTCGTTAATACCTGTACAAGCATTAACTGTAACTGTTACATTGCCATTTCCTACGCAACCATTTGTACCAATGGAACTAACAGTGTAAGTTGAAGTTACTGTTGGCGAAACTGAAATTGTTGCTGTGGTAGCACCCGTGTTCCAAGTATAAGATGTTGCAGAAGTAGATGCTGTTAAAATAGCACTTTCTCCAACACAAATAATTGAATTTGATGCAGATGCCAAAATAACTGGAGAAGGGTTAACAGTTATTGAACTTACTGCGGTATTAATAGAAACACAGCCTAAAGTATTTGAACCAGTTACACTATAAGACGTATTAGAAGTTGGTGTTACTACAGCTGACCCACTAGAATAAGTATATGTAATTGCTCCTGTTGGAACCATTGTAAAAGAAGAGCCTGAACAAATTGAACCACTTGTGACAGAAATAGTAGGCGAAGCATTTACAGTAACTGAACTAATCGCCACAACTGAACAGCCTATTGTGTTGGTGCCAGTAACTGAATAAGTAGTATTTGCTGTAGGACTAACAACTGCTGAACCGCCAGAATATGAATAAGTTGCAGCTCCAGTTGGAAACAAAGTAAATGATTGTCCTGTACAAACTGAACCACTGTTTACTGTTACTGTAGGCACAGCATTTACAGTAATTGAGCTAACCGCAGTATTTGTAGCTGAAGGACATCCTGGAACTCCTCCCGTAATAGTATATGTTGTATTCGATGTTGGTGTAACAATTGCTGAACCACCAGAATATGTATATGTTGAAGCTCCACTAGCCGAAATTGTAAAAGAACTACCAGAACATATAACACCACTATTTACAGTTATTGTTGGAGTTATACATGATGCATATGTGATAGTAATTGTACCATTACCTGTTCCTAAACCAACAGTATTTAATTGATTAGTTCCGCCATTAAAAGAGCCACCAGCTTCTCCTATATCTATAAAAGCAGTACCTTGCGCACTACCTCCGCTATAACCACCGCCAGAACCGCCACGATAATTACAAGAGCCTACATAATCGGCAGCGCCACCGCCACCAAAACCACCAGGCTGGTAACTAGAAGCATAAGTTGGTGAACCATAACCACCAGCACCACCTTGATGAAAACCAGCCCCTCCAATAAATCCATAAATAATGTCATTTCCACCACTAGTGAAAAAGCCACCTCCGCCACTACCACAAGAACCTGCAGGAGCACCGTTACCTCCTGTTCCAGGGCTTGGACCTGTTCCACTAGTTGTAATTGGAGCACTAACTCCAGTAGCGGTGCCATTCGCACCACCACCACCACCGGCAACTATCATTGGCGTTGCTGTAGCATAAGATGCGCCTAAGCCAACGAAAGTACCGCCACCGCCTCCTGGATATAAGGTAGTTAAGCCTGGGCATTGCCCAGCTAATAATGATAATACCTGCCCTGGAGTTACCGTAAAAGTTCCTTTCATACTAGCACCATTTCCAGGAGTAGAACTTGAAATATTTCCACCTTTAGCGCCAATAGCTTGAATTGTAAGTGAGGTTACACCCGCTGGCACAGTCCAAGTTTGAATTGCACCTACATAAGTGAAATTTACCACAGTTTGTGCTAATGAATGATTTGTAATAAATAGACTCAAGGCACTAGCCGAGCATAATTTAAAAATCGAAGTAAAACGACTTTTGTTTGTTTTATTTAAATTTAATTTCATGTGTTATATAATTTAGTTAAACCAAATATAAATTAAAAAAGAATTCAAATAAGCGTATGTTAATAATTTAAGATTAGTTTAAGTTATTTTTTATTGAGTTATTTTTAAAATAATTATTGCAAAATAATTTTTTTAACGGAAACTTCATTTCTGTTTTTAAAAGTAATTGTGTAAACACCTTTTGGTAAAAAATCCAAATTAATTTGTTTTTTCGAATTAGCAACTTGTTCATTCGCAGTATCAGAATAAACACTTTTACCTAACACATCGATAATTTCTATTGTAATTTTATTTGTAGAAATAGGCAAATCAATTGTAATTTGGCCATTTGAAGGACTTGGGTAAATATTAAATTTATAATTATCAAAGTCAAAATTATTAGTAGATAATATCGTTCCATTATATTTATAAAGTCCACCAATACTCGAAGTTGTTGGATCAGAAAATGTTCCAACCCAACCAGAGTTCAAATTAGCAAAGTCAATTTTTAAATATTGAATTCCAAAACTTCCCCAGTCAATCCAAGTTAAACCGTGGTCAGCCGAATATGATAATACTGTATTACCAGTTGCGGCACCACATGATGCATAATTATTAGTTCCTGGAATCGCACAAATATCGTTCATTCCTAATTCAATTGGCACTGGTAAAGCAGTCCAAGTGTTACCACCATTATTTGTACTATATAATCCAAAAACAGTGCCCGCATAACCATAAGCTAAACCATTATTTGCATCAGTAAATGCAAGCGCTGTAACACCTGCTGTTGCTCCAGTAACTGTTCCAACTGTCCAATTTAGTCCATCATCTAACGAATGGAAAACTCGACCAGTTGAAGTACCAAACCATATATGAGAACCAAATTTAGTATACACATCAGCAAAACCATATTCGGTGGTTGAAGAAGGGTTAGGAATATTAGCACCTGGAACAACTGACCAAGTAGCTCCAGCATCTGTAGTTCTGTAAATTTCAAATTCTCCCCCTTTTGGGTCACCCATTGTAATACCGGTATTTGTACTAGTGAAACAAGTTAAATTCGCAAATGAAGTCGCGTTTGAAAACATTGTGGAATTTCCACCATTAGTCCAAGTTGTTCCTCCATTATTTGTTTTATAGATTACACCTTTACTTCCTGAAGATTTTAGATAAGCTGTAACCCAAGCGGTGTTAGCATCTATACCTTCAATACTTGAAACAACATATGTATTAGTATCAGGAAATACTTTTCCAACATTGAAAGATGTCCCTCCATTAATTGAACGTGAAAATGAATTATAATTTCTTGAAGCAGCAAAACCATCATAACCTATAATCCACAGTACATTGGAGTTAACAGCATCCAAACATCTTGTGCCTGCAGAAACATATGGAAAATTAGTTGATTGATTTATACTCCAATCTGGACTAGGTGTTTGAGCAATTGCAAAACTACTTACAACTAAACTTAAACATAATAATTGTTTTTTCATAATTGAATTTTTTAGTATTTATATATTTTAAAGTTAATATTTATTTTCAAAAATATCCAATAAGGCTATTATATTTGCACTCTATGGCATTACTAGTTAAAACATCACAACTCCCTAATTCGGGCAAAGGTTTATTTACAACAACGGCAATTAAAAAAGGCGAAAGAGTAATTGAATATGAAGGCGAAATTATTGATTGGAAAGAATACGAAAAACGTGTTGAATTAGATCATGATGGTTATTTATTTTTT